>CALMAV010000455.1 GCA_937859895.1 uncultured Bryobacterales bacterium
CCACCACGTAATGCGTTTTGCTGCTCACTGAACCAACCACTTTTCCACCCGCTGCCTCGATTCGCTCTTTGGCTTCTTCACGCTTTAAGGTTGGCAGGCTTCCTGTTAAAACGAAAGTCTTACCTTGTAGAATGCCGCCTTGTTTGGTAGCTTTAGTACCGGTGAACTGCAAGCCGGCTGCACGGAGACTTTCCACCAAGTCTTGATTCCGGCTTTCCGCAAAGAATTGCTGGACGGCATCGGCCACCTTCGGACCAATCTCTTCGGCCTCCTGCAACTCTGCCGCAGATGCTTGGGCAATTGCGTCCAAACTGCCGAAGTGACTCGCGAGAATCTGGCCGGTGCGCTCGCCCACGAACGGGATACCAAGCCCGTTGAGAACCCGGCTCAGCGGCTGCTTCTGGGATGCATTGATGTTGGCGAGGATTTTAGAAGCTGACTTCTTGCCCATCCGCTCCAGGCTCAGTAATTGCTCCTCAGTCAGGCTAGACAGGTCAGCGATATTGTAGACCAGTCCGCGCGCCAGCAGTTGATCGACCAGCGCGTCACCCATCCCATCTATATCCATCACGCCCCGCGAAGCAAAGTGAAGTAGCGATTCGCGAAGCCGGGCCGGGCAGTTCGTGTTGGTGCAGCGGCTAGCCGATTCGCCCTCCTCTCTCACCACATGGCCGCCGCAAACCGGACAGAGCTTGGGCATCTGAAAAGGCCGCCGCGTCTCACTCTGCTTCAGCACCTGCGTGATTTTCGGAATCACATCGCCGCTACGCTCCAGCAGGACGGTATCGCCAATCTGCACGCCCAGCCGTGCAATCTCATCCTCGTTGTGCAGCGTTGCGCGTGATACGGTCACTCCACCCAAACTTACCGGCTTCAGATGAGCCACCGGCGTCAAAGCACCTGTACGCCCCACCTGTACACCGATATCTTCTAAGACTGTCGAAGCTTGGCGTGCCGGATACTTAAACGCAATGGCCCAACGAGGCGCCTTCGACGTCCAGCCAAGTTGCTCCTGTTGCCGCACTGAATCCACTTTGGCCACCACACCGTCTGTCTCATAAGGCAGCGTGCCACGCTTGGTATCCCACTCGCGAATGAATTCGAGCAGTTCCGCAACACTCTGACAACGCCGTCGCGCCGGGTTCACCTTAAACCCTGCCTGCGCCAGCGCTTCCAAGCTCAACCACTGGCTATCCATCGCCGGGCGACCATCGTGCAATAGAAAGTATGTGTAGTATTCCAGTTGCCGCTCTGCTGTCACTGCCGGGTCCAAGGCCCGCAGTGCGCCGGCCGCTGCATTCCGAGGATTGGCAAATCGGGGTAGTCCTGCAGCCTCGCGCGTTTCGTTCAACCGCTCAAACGAACGCCGCTGCATGATCACTTCGCCGCGCGTCTCGAAGTCTTCGCGCCCTAGCGCCTCCAGCTTGGGCCGGAGCGGCAGAGATCGGATCGTTCGCGCATTCTGTGTGACTTCTTCTCCAACCCGGCCATCGCCGCGAGTTAGTGCCTGCTCTAAGTGTCCGGCTCGGTACTGCGTTGCCATCGACAGCCCATCCAGCTTCAGCTCGGCCACATACTCAAAGGGCTCACCTTTCAGCAATCCCCGCACGCGCACATCGAACTCCAGCAACTCCGCCTCATTCAAGGCATTGTCCAGACTCAGCATGGGCGAACTATGCGCAATTTTGGTGAACCCTTCACGCGGCTGCCCGCCTACTCGCCGCGTCGGAGAATCGGCAGTGGAAAGCTCCGGATGCGCGTTCTCCAGTTCCAACAGCTCCCGCATGAGCGTGTCGTATGCTGCGTCCGAAATCTCCGGCTGGTCCAGCACATAGTACTGATACTCATGATGCTCCAGCTGCTTACGTAATTCTTCAGCTCGACTGAATAGCGACTCTTGCACTCATCAAACCCTATAATGAAGAACTTGGGATCATTTCACGCCAAACGGGCAGCGGTTCTTTACAATCCGGTTGCCCGAGCCCTCTCCCGGCATCAACACCTGCTTCAACGTACCATCGGCGTCTTGTCCCGCCAGGGTGTGGAAGCTCAGCTTGTTCCCACAGTTGCTCCCGGCAGTGCCACCACCCAAGTTCGACAGCTGATTGAAGACGGTGCTGACCTGGTCTTAGCTGCGGGCGGTGATGGCACGGTCAACGAAGTCGCGAACGGAATGCTGCACACGGGTGTTCCATTAGCGATCCTCCCCGGCGGTACAGCCAATGTTCTGGGGCGCGAACTCGGCCTGCCCATGAATATGGAGCGCGCTGCTCGGCTGCTAAGTCAATTGCAGGTTCGCCATGTGGCCGCGGGTGCGTTGCGATTTAGTACGGGCAAGCCGCGAGCCTTTGTCTGCATGGCCGGCGTTGGCCTCGATGCTGACATCGTCTCGCGCCTCAATCTCGATCTGAAAGCCGCTGCCGGTAAGCTGGCGTACTATATCGGCGGGTTCTCGCAGGTGCTCCGTACACTTCCCGAATTCAATGTGACGGTGGACGGAGTGGTTCATCAGGCTAGCTTCGCGCTCATCAGCCGCGTCCGAAACTATGGTGGCGATCTTGAGATCGCTCGCGGCGCTTCGCTGCTTCGCAACGATTTCGAGGTCGTACTCTTCCGCGGCCGCTTGGCCATGCAATACATTCCCTACCTGCTGGGAGTCGCCATGAAGCGGGTACACCAATTCAACGGATGCACTGTTCTGCGCGGCCATAAGGTGACTTGCCAGACCTCCTCCGGTGAGCCAGTCTACGCTCAGGTTGATGGTGAACTCGCCGGCCCTTTACCTCTCACCACCGAGATCCTTCCGGACGCCCTTACTCTGCTTGTTCCTCCGTGGTATCTGGCTCGCGAAAAAACCCTGGCCGAATCCATTCCAGTCTGCGCGTGAGGCGCAAGGCGCATGGATAACCTTTCGCACACGCTCACCGGGCTTGCCCTGGCGCGGGCAGGATTGAATCGTCTTGCCCCGGGCGCTACTGCCGTGCTCCTTATCTCTGCTAATGCGCCGGACGCTGATATCGTCACGCTGCTGGGAGGCCAGTTGCGCTACCTGGAAGTGCACCGCGGCTACACCCACTCCTTCTTTTGTCTGCCGGTTGTTGCATTCGCCTGCACTGTGGTCGTAGCAGCTTTCCTTCGACGCCGCACTATGTGGTTGCGATTGTGGTTGCTGGCCTGCCTTGGTGTCGGGAGCCACTTACTCCTCGATTGGACCAACAGCTATGGCATTCGTCTACTGCTGCCATTCTCCTCACGCTGGTTCCATGGCGATTTAAACTCGCTATACGACGGCTTCTTTCTGCTGGTGCTTGGGGTAGCGGCTCTATGGCCGTTGTTGGCAAACTTGGTGAGCGGAGAAATCGGACAGCAAAGGTCGGATAGCCGCGGTATTGCCGTAGCCGCGCTACTAGCGATTGCAGCTTTCGACTGTGGGCGGGCAGTCCTGCACAATCGTGCTGTGGCGGAACTGCAGGTTCGCGTCTATGACGAATTATCGCCACTCGAATCCGCCGCACTGCCTGACCCATTCAATCCTTTACGCTGGACCGGCATTGTCGAAACCGAAACCTCGTGGCTCCGAGTCCCGATCGAGGCCTCCGGCAATCCGGACCTACATGCAATCGAGTCGTTCTATAAACTTCCCGCAACACCCGTACTAATGGCCGCGAAACAAACCGAACCATTTCGGTTCCTTTCGTATTTTGCCCGCTTCCCCGTTTGGTCAGCCGTTCCAGTGCCGCTCCAAGCCGGGACTGGCTGGCGCGTAGAGCTCACTGACCTGCGCTTCGGTACGCCTGGCTCAGGCTCCTTTGCCGGCGTTGCGCTAGAAACCGGGAAGGCTCAAGTTCTGCAATCAGACTTCACCTGGGGTGCGCGTTGATAAAGAATCTGAACCGGCTGGACTCTTGTGCCGCCGATCAGGGCTTCTTAAATACTCGAATCTCGAATAGCTTTGACCAGTACTTGCCCGTCACAAATAGCCGGTCTTTTGCCGCATCATAGGCAATTCCGTTCAGCACCTGCTCTGCAGCTTGCGGCCCAGTTGCTACATCAGAGGCAGGTAGCAAGCCGGTCAGATTAATCCAACCTTTCACCGCTCCGCTCACCGGGTCAATACGCGCAACCCGGTCTTCGTGCCACACATTGGCGAAGATCTCCCCTTTCACCCACTCGAGTTCATTCAAGTTCTGAACTGGTTTGCCCTCGGCAGTCACTGTGATGCGCCCTGTCTCGACGAACGTCTCGGGATCCCAGAATCGGATCTGCGGCGTTCCATCATCCATCACAATTCGCTTGCCGTCCGTTGTTAAAGACCAGCCCTGGCCCGGATAGTGAAAGGTCTTCTTGACAGCAAAGGTTGGTAAATCGTAGACGAAGCCCGTCTCAGTTGTGTAGGTCAATTGAATCACGCTATGTTTCCAAGGCACAATGCCCTCGCCAAAGTACTGCGCGGGCAGCTCATGCTGTTGCACGATTTTTCCATCCTGCAGCTTGACCTTCCGAACCGAAGACTTGCCGGCCAAGCCTGTCGCCTCGTACAGATATCCGTCGCGATAAAACAGTCCCTCCGTGAATGCCTGT
Organism: uncultured Bryobacterales bacterium; assembly: GCA_937859895.1. GTDB lineage: Bacteria > Acidobacteriota > Terriglobia > Bryobacterales > Bryobacteraceae > Bog-105. The sequence goes on from CALMAV010000455.1 coordinate 4,582, forward strand.
GGGTCATGAGGATATGTGTGCACAACTTTGTATCCGTACTCAGGAATCGGAGCTGAATAGACATTGCTGCACGCACAAAGCAGCAAGGCGGAAGTTAAATGGAGGCGCATGGGGAGTATACGTCCGCAGCGGTGAGAAATGTTCGCGAGTGCGCCGCAACAGTCAGTTCAATCGGGTTTGAATAACCCCCGCCCAGCGTGATAACTAACGGGATGTTTCTTCGCCGGACTTCGCCAATTACTAGCTCATCTCGTGCGGCCATGCCTTCCGGCGAGAGCCCCAAGCGGCCAAGGCTATCGGTCGCCAACGCATCGACACCAGCCTGAAAGAAAACCACCTCCGGTCCGAAATCGAAAGCCTTCGTCAAAGCCGGACGCAGCGCCTCCAAATACTCACCGTCGCTTGTTCCATCAGGCAGAGGAATATCCAGCGTGCTTACCTGCTTTCGCAACGGAAAGTTTCTCTCCCCATGCAGCGACAACGTAAAAACATCCGGATCATCTGAGAATATCGACGCAGTTCCGTCCCCCTGGTGTACGTCGAGATCGATAATGCTGGCCTTTTTCAAATCCGCTTCGGCACGAAGAGTCGAGATAGCAATCGCCAGATCATTGAATACGCAAAAGCCAGAGCCCTCGTTCCGGTAGGCGTGGTGCGTACCTCCGGCCAGGGTTCCGCCAAAGCCAGTTCGTATCGCGGAACGTGCCGCGCAGAGCGTGCTGCCTACACTGGCCAATATGCGCTTGACGAGCTCAGGCGACCCTGGAAAGCCTATTCGGCGCATTGCGGCCGGAGGAAGCGTGCCTTCGAGAAAACCATCGACAAACGTAGGATCATGGACCCGTAAGACATCCTCGCGCGTTGCCAGCTCCGCAGGCTGTATACGAAATCGCTCGTCGCTACTTAGCTTCTCGCGCAGGAGTCGATACTTGGTCAACGGAAACTTATGACCGTCGGGAAGCGGGAAGTGATACTGATCGCAGAAGAACAGATTCAGTGGCTCGACGGGCAATACCCCAGAATAGAAGAATCAAAATGAGATTGAAAAACGTCGTTGCAAGCTTTCTCCTGGTGGCTTGCGTCACCTGGGCGCAAGAGCCTTCCGCTCCGGCAGTTACGCACCCTGACTTCTCTGGCAGGTGGCGCATGCAGAAAGACAAGAGTGATTTCGGAACATTCAAGATGCCCGACATTGTTGTCCGCATCATTGACCAGCACGGTGACACAATGAACGTGCACACAGTGCAGACTACCGGAGAACGCACGTCCACAGTGGATGCTACTTACTCCACCGACTCGGTCTCCAAAAACGTGCTCAACAACCGTGATGCCACCAGCAAAGCGTTCTGGGATGGCCCAGCTTTTGTCGTTCACACAGACATGAAAACGGCCAAGAACGAAGACGAACAGATTGAGGACCGGTATGACCTATCTAACGACGGACAGACACTCACCATGACTAGCCACGTAGTGACGGCCAAGGGAGACGCAACTTTGCGGATGGTCTGCAATCGAGAGAAAGTCGGCGGTTAAGTCCGCTGGCTTATCTGCGTCGATCCGCGTTCATCGGTGGCTTCATTGGATTTTCCGGTTTGTCCGACGGCGCATGTACCCCAAAGCCCATCTCGCAGCATGGTATCCGCACATGCCATGAACGGCTCCTCCGGGCGGCGTAGACGAAGAGCATAGATACACGCCGGACAGGGGAGTCCGGTACTGGGAGATGCTTGGCCGCGTGATGAACTGCTCCAAATCGGCAGCACCGCCGTTGATATCTCCTCCCACTAGATTGGCGTTCCAGCCATGCATCTGAGCGGTGTTCATTGTGGACCGTCCGATGATCACGTCTCTAAAGCC
>CALMAV010000456.1:0-4626 GCA_937859895.1 uncultured Bryobacterales bacterium
CCTGTTACATTCTTTCTACGGTCGTAGATAGAATGTAACAAATGGCAAAAACGATGCCGAAGCGCAGGTTTGTGAGCTACCTGAGGGTCTCAACCGCACGGCAGGGAGCAAGCGGCCTAGGCCTCGAAGCACAGCGGGCAGCCGTCGCCGGGTTCCTCGATGGTGGCGATTGGGTACTGGTCGAAGAGGTCCTCGAAGTCGAGAGCGGAAAGCGCAACGATCGGCCATCTCTCGCCGCTGCCCTCAAGCTCTGCCGCAAGCATAAGGCGACCCTGGTGATCGCCAAGCTCGATCGCCTCGCCCGCAACGTCGCCTTCATCTCAAACCTTATGGAATCAGGCGTGGAGTTCACCGCCGTCGATATGCCCCAGGCCAATCGCTTCGTGGTTCACATTATGGCCGCCGTTGCCGAACAGGAAGCTGAGGCTATTTCGAAGCGTACCAAAGCAGCGCTGCAGGCTGCCAAGGAGCGTGGAACGAAGTTGGGTGGCCGTCGCGTATCAGCAGAGCGGTTTGCTGAAATTCAAACAGCTGCTCGCCAGGAGCGCACTGAACGAGTTGCCAGGCAGCGGGCAGAGCTTCTTCCCGCCGTCACCCAGATCCAGGCAGAGGGAGCCACGTCACTTCGCGCAATTGCGGCTCAGCTCAATGCTAGGGAGATTGAAGCCCCAAGGGGCGGCCAGTGGGCAGCTGTTCAGGTTCAGCGCATACTCAACTCATGAAATCCAGGCTTCAATCGTGAGAAATGCAGCGTAAAGCTTTCCCTAACGCTTGGGTTAGCTGCCAAGTACGCCGCTGGGTGCGGCTTTGTGCTTAGAGAGACAAGAGTCCTCGATTCTGGACGCCTTGCGTCTCTGTGCCATCATTGGGGATGTTTCTCTTTGACCGTGAACCAGTACTGTCGATAGAAGACCTGACGCAAGAGATGGATGCGCTTGAGAAGGGTTCATTTACACAATTTTCTGATGAAGAACTAAAGGACCGAATTGGTCGAATCTATGACCAATTTATGGAAGAACTTCAAGAGTTACGTGCTGGCGAGCCCCTATGCAGAGCCGTAAAAGTCGCGGAACGCCCTGCAGAAGCAAGTCGCGTAAGCTATGCTCCTGAAAAATTGATCTCTAGGCCTGGACGCCTAAACCGTGTTCGCCAGTCAATCTTCTATTGCTCCTCTAATCCATTTGCAGGGATTCTGGAGTGCAAGCCCCAGATCGGCGACCTATTTGCTGTTTCAGCCTGGATCGTAAACCGCACACTCCGGCTTGCGCACTTAGGCTACTCTGAAGCGCGTGCACATCAGGCGAGGAGAACTCCCTTTGCCATCCATCCAGCAGAGTCTGAAAGAAATCGACTTATTCGTAAATGGCAGGGACGTGTCTTTACGAAGTTCGTCGACGAGGGGCAAGAGGAGCTCTACCGACTTCCAATTGCATTGAAGGAGATTGCAATGTACCCAAATGGAAACTCCCTGACCCTATCTGGAGTGCTGTACCCTTCGATTGCATCAGACCTCACGGCAGATAATCTTGCACTCATTCCATCCGTGGTCGATCAGCAGCTTACGCTCTTCGAGGTTCTCCTGTTCAGGATCGTTGACTTGATACGCCATAAAAGAAGCGACAATTCCTTTGAACTTAATCTTGTAGTGCACCTAGAAGATGTCGCGCGGCCTCACGCTAAGAACCTTCTGGTCTGGGGACAACAGACCCAGATTCGGCAACGACGAACCTCAGCTCACGCACCATTTGAGGGAAAGTTAAAAGCCCCTCCGAAGTGGACCTATGTTGTCCTTGCCGCCGACTTCGAAAAGCTTTGCAACTGGAGTCAACATGACAATACTGATCACGTGACACTTAGGACCGGCAGCGAGTGGCAAGTGAACATGTGGTAGCAACGCCAGCAGTTCAAGCTGTCCGATCTTGAATTGCGGTCGGTAGTGCCCCAAAAGACTGGCTTGTCGCGAAACTTACCCTTTGTGAGACACCCCCTGAGCCACGAATTTTATTGGGCCACCTTTCTCCATCTCTGCCAACGAACCATTTCTGAACATGGCAAAGCCGCCTTCAATTGGTATTTCTGTTCCTGAGTTGTCGAATATATTGACCATCATTATGCCCTTTAGCAGTTGCTTCATAGGCCATCGTGTCGGACGACCCTGTTTATAAATCGCGTTCTCCACGTGCTTTCGAATCTCATATGCGATCAAATCGGCTAACTGGAAATGTACCGTTGTCTGCTTGCTTCCAAATCCAATGATGCCGTGCTGATACGCCCCCGCCCACTCTTTCGCGGCCTTGCTAGCCATATGAAAGAGTATCGGCCCCCTTATATATTGCCGATGCAGCTCGTAAAAACAGGCTCTTATCCGGACATCCTCCAGCTCGATGCCTTCGTTCTTGGGATCAACGAACAAAATGCCCGAAGTGAGCACTTCATGGAAGCAAGCCTGATAACAGAGGTACCAAGGATCCATGATCTGCTTTCGAATGTTTGCGTCCAACAGATTGAAATCTTCCACAACTGCAACTGCCCCAATGATCGTTATGGGGGAATCAGCTATTGCAGCGAAAAGCTCAGTCAGAAGCTCTCGGCGCTGCGCTTCATTCCAGCCTTTAAATTCGCCCTGTCTATTTTCAAAATCTGTCATATGGAAAACCTGCACGCCTTGCCGCTGTAACGCAGCTTTCCATTGGACTCGCAACTCTCCCCACCGCTTGGGTGATGTCATTGCCCCACCGATCGCGACAGTTCTGGTCGAAGCGGAGTGTCCGCTTTCGTCAAAAAAAGCGGTTATGCAGGGAAACTCCTGATCCTCCAGACTTCCACGCCACCACGCACCCAAACTGCCTTCTGCGTCGTAACGCACTTGATTCTGCTCGGCGGCCATGTGCGCAATCTTACCCTTTGCGAGACGACCAGCCACGTCTATAGTCCGTCCATGAGCACTTTCAAATGCCTCGGTTTCATCATCGTGCTCGTAATGATCCTTTACAGACCCGCAACGGCAGAGGCGGCGCAAATGACCGTCGGAGATCTTTATCAATTCTGCACGTCCTCCAATGAGGCCGACAAAAGCACTTGTACGTTTTACATCCTCGGGGTGTTCGAGGGCGCGCAGATTGGCGGCTCTGCGGTCAAAGATAAGAGCGGGCACTTCGTAGAGAGTAAGGAGAAACACTTCTGTGTACCTGAAGGTCTCTCAAGCGCCGCTATGGAAGTTACGATTAAAACGAAGATGGGATCAGACCTAGCCCTATTCCCTCAAGATCGGGATATGCCTGCGGTCTCTTTCGTAGTAGCAGTGATTTCTAAAGAATTCCCCTGCAAAAACTCAAAATGACAACGAAGGCGCTCTCCGGCAGGGAAGGGTGCTTATTGTGATTTCTTGTCTAGCAGGACGCGGAGCGCCGTTTCCTCGGCTGAGATGTAACGAATTGTCGAGTGAAACAACAACTCTGAAATGTCGTAGCAATTCTTGCCCGCCTGGGCGAGGTCTTGGAAGTCCTGCATTCCGTGGTTGCTCCGGTCGGCTCGATCTTCACGCATGGCAACAAGCATCACGGCTGCGGATGCCTTCTGAGCGTTCAGGCTCATATCATCAAGAATGGTAAGCAGGCTAACGAGCGCAACGGCTGTCGAGCCATTCTTCTTAACTGCAGCGATAACGCTGGCCGCCTGATCCGCTAGAGTCGCGGCGGATCGATCGAAACCCGGTGTCGGAGCTTTGTCGAGTGATGGCTTTGTGTTCTTGAATGTCCGCCGATATGTCTCGACGCACTCACTGGCCTTGTTGACCAACTCGCCGATCTCGGCCTCTGACGGCATACTAGGCAGCTCTGTAGTCGGCGCGGTTTGCTGATCGTGTCCCGCTCTCTTTTGAGGCGTTGTTTGAGCGGTAGCGGCGACTGTAACGAGCAATGCGGTTATGACAAAGCCGGAGAGGTTGAACATGCGCCTAATCTTACCTACGAGAACCGCTCCAAAAAGTCCATCATGACTCCCATATGGCTTACTTAACAACTTGTCGCCGTCGAGGCTGTGGGTTTGTGGGACGAGCGATTTGCTCGTTCCAAGCGCTTGCGCGCCAAATCCATAGCCTGCTTACTTTCCTTTGCCGGGATGCGTTCCGGCTTTCTTCAGCTCGTCCTGCCGCTGCAGGTAGCCCCAGATGGAGTTGATATCGCCCTGGATGCCGTTCATCTGAGCCTCCATACGAGTCTGGTGGACCCCGACCCTATATTGGTCCGCACCGTACCCAATCAGGATGCCGAAGAGCAGAACAGCACCGACGTAAAGCAGCTTCGTCTCCCAGATATTCTGGCGCACATGCCCGGCACCCGCCTGAATGTCCTGAAGCGACTCGGCCAGGGCACCGCTGACCTCGGTCTTCATCGCATACTTGATCTGACCTGCCTGCTCCCGGAGCGTCTCCCGCATGGCCGAGACGGCACCCTGCTCGATCGTCGGCCCGATGGCCTGCAGCTTGGCCCGGTCGTCCGCCAGCTTCACCCGCTCGGCCTCCAGACTCTTGATTGCGGCGCTCGCCCGCTTCTGCAGATCGACGGCAGCTTCCGCCGCCCACGCCTGCACCTGGGCGAGTTCCTGGATCTGCTCGGTCAAAGCGTG
>CALMAV010000456.1:4636-6003 GCA_937859895.1 uncultured Bryobacterales bacterium
GTTGCGTTGCTAACGCTGCCTTGCCGAGCCGATCGGCCTGATCGATCAGACCGAACGCCATCGTCTCGCTCGCATTCCTCTCCGGCTGCTTCTCTTCCATAACCCAAACTCTCCTCGACTGACCCGCCCTACATCCCGATCCCGAATCCACGATGATGCTCGATCTCGACGGCCTTCTCTTGCTCTTGCACCTTCTCCGGACTCTTCTCGATGACCTGTTCCTGTTTGACCTCGGGGACGACTGCCGGTTCCTTGGCCTGCTTGTACGCCTCATAGCGTTCCCGGAATGCCTGCAGCCCCTGGGCGATCTGGGGGTCTACCTCCAGCTCCGGACCAGCTCGTTGCTTTTCTTGCTTTGCCTGGGCTGGAGAGGTTGATTGAGTGTCTAAACTTTGCTCCGGTTTCCCGTCGGCCCTCTCCTCCCGCCAGCGCTCAAATCGTCCCCGGAACTGCTCCATCCGCTCGGCCATATTCTGGGCAGCGGCGACCGTCCGCTCCTTCACTTCAACGGCAAACTCACGGGCGGCAGCAATCAACTTATCCAGGCGAGACAGCTCCTGAGCTTCCCGCTGCTGCACTCCGTTGATCTGCTCCGTAGCTTGCTGCTCCAGGTGCGCGATGGCCGCCGCCTGGTCCAGATGAGGCGCGGGAAGCTCGGCCCGCTGCTGTCGTAACTGGTCGATCTCGGCGTGCCGCTCCCTCGCCTCCGGCCCAAAACCTTGAAGGGTCTTTTCCTCCCGCAGGGAGGCGAGGTCCCCGCGTCCCTGCTCGGCCCACGACCGTGCGTCCAGTCGCTGCTCATGACCGTGCCGCTCCATGGCCGCGTTCATCATCTCAACCCACTTCTCACGCACCTCATCGGGCTTGTTCCGGTCGTTCCAGGAGCGGTCTTTCTTCGCGCCGTTCTGTTTGAAGAAACGCTCCTCAGGGATCTCCCGCGTCGCCTCGGTGACGGCACGCTCCGAGAACATCAGGTGCATGTGCGGCTGCTCGATGTTGCCTTTGGCGAGAGGAGTATGGACGGCCAGCGTATACGCGAAACGATCCCCCATGAGCTCTCGCGTCGCTTCGCGGGCCAGCTCCTGGCGCTGTGCTGGATCGAGCTCACGTGGCAGGGCAATCTGCAGCTCGGTATAGGTGCGGCCATTCGCACGCTCATGCGCATCAGCAGCCACCCAGAACGAGTGCGGATCAGCCTGGGCAAACTCCGGCATGTTGCCGGATTCGACCAGCTCCAGACCGCCACGCTGCTGGTACTGGCCCTCCCGCGCAAGGTACTGCGCGTGCGCCGCTGCGGGCGGCGCTTGGCTCGACGACTTAAAGGCGACGTGCACGATGGCCATGCGGTTGTTCTTGCCTTTGCAGTT
>CALMAV010000457.1 GCA_937859895.1 uncultured Bryobacterales bacterium
GACTAAGACAATCGCTCTTATACGGCTTTGTTAGCCCGCTAGGTTAATGTCATTTCTGCCAGCCTCTGCTTTTTTGCCTTTTCTTAACTGGCTTTACGTGAAGTGGCTTCGCCTTAACGCGATAACGTCAGCGACCATCATTCATTGAGGCAAAACTGCGTCCGCTCTCAGCCAGCGAGACAAGCAGCGGGGCCGCAGCCCACCCATGTCGCCTTACCTGTTCCAAAACCACTGGCAACCCCACCGTATCGGCATAGAACAACGGCCCGCCACGGTATGCCGGGAAGCCAAAGCCCTTCAGAAACACAATATCTACATCCACGGGTCGCAACGCAACGCCATCGCCCAGCAGTTGCGCACTCTCATTGATCAAAGCCGTCAGGCAGCGCTCAACAATCTCGTCCTGCTCAATTGCCCTACGCTTCACACCATGCTTCCCGGCGACATGCTCGATCAATGCAGCAACTTCCGGATCCGGCCAGGCGCGTCGAGCCTCGTCGTACCGCGACCAGCCACGACCCGACTTCTGCCCCAGCCATCCTGCCCGAAACAGCGCCTCAGTCATCAGCGGCTTGCGCACACCCGCCTTATGCAACTGCTCTTCAATCTGAAAGGACACGTCCAGCCCGGTCAAATCATCCACCGCAAGCGGACCCATCGCCATGCCCCAGTCCTGCAAGGCCGCGTTCACCTGTTCGACGGACTCACCCTCTTCGACAAGCAGCCGCGCTTCCCGCAAGTAGGGCGCAAACGCCCGATTACCGATGAAGCCCGGAGCATTTCGCGACAGCACCGCCGTCTTACCTAGCCGCTTCCCGAGCGCCATGGCAGTCACCACTGCCTGCTCTGAAGTCGCTTCTCCGCGCACCACCTCCAGCAACCGCATCAGATTTGCCGGGCTGAAAAAATGCATCCCGATCACCGACTCAGGACGTCCTGTCGCTCTCGCCAGTTCATCTAAATCGAGTGATGACGTATTAGAAGCGAGTATTGCGCCCGGCTTGGCAATTTGATCCAATTTGCTGAACACCTCGCGCTTGGCGTCTAGATTCTCGTACACCGCCTCTACCACTACATCAACTCCGTCGAATCCGTCCCACTCGAGTTGCGGCATGATGGCAGAGTGCATCTTTCCTGCTGCTTCGGCAGTCAGGCGACCTTTCGCCACTGCGCGATCGTACTGCGCACGAATGGCAGCCATGCCTCGGTCTAGTGCTTCGGCAGAAGTCTCTTTCAGCAACACCGGAATGCCTGCACTCGCAAATACCGTGGCGATGCCGCTGCCCATTGTGCCGGCCCCAATCACTGCCGCCCGAGCCACAGGAAGCGGTACGATGTCTTTCCTTAAACCCGGAATCTTCGCCACCGTCCGCTCGCCGAAGAAGCCATAGATTAACGCCTTCGATTCAGTCGAATGAACGCATTGGGAAAACAGCCGGGCCTCGAGCACGCATCCTTCTCCGAACGGTAATCGAGCACTGGCCGCAATAGCCTCAACTGCGAGAGCCGCACCTTTGGACTTGGTTGCGTCGCTGACAGCACCTTCCTTCGCGATCTTTTCCCGAGTTGGAGTGGATGGTTTGCCTGCTACCGCACTGGCAAAAGCAAGAGCCTCGCTGTGGAGGTCGCCCGCGACTAGCTTGTCAACAATGCCCAGACGCAGCGCTTCGGCAGCGGGCACCGGCTCGCCAGACAAGCAAAGCCGAGCAGCTTCGGAAACCCCAATCAGGCGTGGCAG
>CALMAV010000458.1 GCA_937859895.1 uncultured Bryobacterales bacterium
CGATCATACTCTCCCTCTTCTTCGCTGTGTTTCTCGTCATTCTCACAGCGTGGCCATGGTTGCGCCGCGATGCGCGCGCTCCTAAATACGTAGCAGTAACGGTACGCGATCAATCGGTGCCGGTTTTCCCTTCCCGAACTTATACCAGCATTCTGGTTCCCCTCGACCACAGTGAGGCCGACCAGGAGGCACTAGGAAACGCACTGGCCCTTGCGAAAATGCATGGTGCAAAAATCATCCTTTTGCACGTCGAAGAAGGTGTGACCAGCCAACTGTTCGGAGCGCTTTCTTCGACGGCTGAGGTAGCAGAAGGGCAGGACTATCTGGCGAATCTAATGAACTCTCTGCGCGAACAGCAGGTGAGGGTGGAGGCGGTTGTCCGCCACGGGCATCGTCCGGCAGACGAGATTGCAGGCGCTGTAAGTGACCTTCATCCCGATCTGGTGGTAATGGCTTCGCATGGTCATCGGGGCCTCAAAGATTTGATCTTAGGCACTACGATCAACACTCTTCGTCACCGCATTAAGGTGCCGCTGCTGATTGTGGATGGGTCCGAACGCCATGGCTGATCTCTCTCAAGGCAGAATCCTGGTGACCGGAGGTGCCGGCTTCATCGGAAGCGCGCTGATCTGGGAACTGAATCGGCGTGGCCTCACTAATATCCTGGTAGCAGATCTGCTGGGCGAAGACTCTAAATGGAAGAATCTGGTTCCGCTAAAGTTTGCCGACTACATTGAGGGTGACGATCTGCTCTTGCAGTTGGGCGTATCACCCCATCTGTTCGACGACATCAAAGTTATCTTTCACCTAGGCGCCTGTTCTTCAACTACCGAAATTGATGCTGCTTATCTGATTCGGAACAACTTTGAGTTCACCAAAGCACTGGCAACCTTTGCTTTGGGCGGAGATCGGCGCTTTGTGTACGCATCTTCTGCCGCAACCTACGGCTGCCTGGAAGAGGCAGTTACCGAAGAAAGCCCGCTTGAATCTCTTCGACCCCTGAACATGTACGGCTACTCCAAACACCTGTTCGATTGCTGGGCCGAAAGATCTGATGCTCTTCCGCTTATTACAGGCTTGAAGTACTTCAACATCTACGGGCCGAACGAAGACCATAAAGGCGATATGCGCAGTGTGGTGCATAAGGCGTACTATCAGATTTTAGAAAAAGGCCGCGTATCTCTGTTTAAGAGCTATCGGCCGGAGTTCCGCGATGGAGAGCAGCGCCGGGATTTTCTTTATGTGAAGGACGCAATTGACGCGACGCTATACCTGGCCGAGCACGCCGAGGGCGGTGGCTTGTTCAACGTAGGGTCCGGACACGCCAGCACTTGGCTAGCACTGGTCAGCGCTATCTTCGGTTCACTTGGGCAAGGCCCCACAATCGACTTTATTGACATGCCGGAAATGCTGCAGGACAAGTATCAATACTTTACCTGCGCCGACATTCGCAAGTTGCGCCGCTTTGGCTATACCCGACCCATGACGCCCTTAGCCGATGGAGTACGTGATTATGTGGTGAACTACTTGATCCCAGGCCGACACTTGGGCGATGAACCCAAGGGCTCAACCGTTCCAAAGCCGCAACTCCTGCTCGAAGGGCAAACAGAGCGTAGAGAGACCTAAGCGCTGCCGGCAAGATAGTTGCGCATTGTTCCCGCTACGCCGGATTCCGCCAGCATCTTCAACCCATTCTCTACCGACTGCACAAAGTGTGGGTTTGCCGGCAGCTTCTCACCGAAGACCGACTTGACGGCGAGCATCGGGCATGGATCAATAAGGGCTTTCCTGGCAACTACAGTGAGCTCCGCCCTACGCGCGTCGATGATGTCCAAAGGTTGGTCGCGCTCGTTCACGCCTCGGCCCAGGTAAAAGATCCAGCTTGCAACCACCAGGCTCAGCAGATTAGTCGAGCCTCCCTGGTCCAGCAACTCGACAATGGAAGGCAGAAGCCACTTTGGAATTTTCGCCGAGCCTTCCGAGGCAATCCGAGTTACCTGATCGTTAATTGTCGGGTTTGCAAAGCGCTCGATCAATGACTGTTTGTACTCGGCTACAGAGACCCCGTTGATCTTTGGAACCACCGGCGTGACCTCCTCCATGAACTTCAAGATAAACAGCGAGAAGAGCGAATCGGCCATAATCTCGTGTACGTAAGTGAAGGGGAATAGTGCTCCGAGGTAAGCCATTGCGAGATGGCTTCCGTTCAGAAGACGCATCTTCATGATCTCGTAGGGAGCAACGTCGGAGATCATCTCTGCGCCAACCCTCTCCCACTGCGGCCTGCCGTTGCAGAACGTATCCTCAATCACCCACTGACGGAATGGCTCAGTCACTACGGGCCAGGCGTCTTCCAGACCAAAGCGTTCGGACACAGATGCGATATCAGCCGCAGTGGTGGCCGGGGTGATGCGATCTACCATGCTGTTTGGAAATGCTACGTTGTCAGAGATCCATCGCTCCAGAGCAGGGTTTTCAAGACTGCTAAAGGCAAGCAGAACCTTCTTAATTACATGCCCGTTGCCCTGAAGATTGTCGCAGGACATTACCGTAAAAGGCGCCAGACCGCGCTGGCTACGCCGGTTTAAGGCTTCAGCGATAAGACCCATAGAAGTAACGGGCGCTGCGGGGTTACGCACATCATGCTGAATGTCAGGGTGGTCAACCAGGAAATCGCCACTGCCCTCATCGATGAAGTAGCCGCCCTCGGTGATGGTCAAGGAGACAATACGAGTTTCAGGCGACGCCATTTTCTCGATCGCTGCATCGCGGTTTTCGGGAGCCAGGACGTAGTCCACCAAAGAGCCAATCACGCGCGCAGTTTGCCCACTGGCACTGCGCTCAACCACGGTATACAGGTAATCTTGCCCTTTGAGTGCGTCTCTCATCTTCCCGTCACTCTGCAAAACACCAAGGCCGCACTCGCCCCATCGCTCGGTACCCTTCAATGTCAGCAGGTCATCCAGGTACACGGCCTGATGTGCCCGGTGAAACCCGCCGACTCCCAGGTGGACTGTATGCTGTTGGAGTTGGCTGCGGTCGTACCTGGGAACCTGGACCTCACTGCTGAGCATGCCGAGGTTAGCATTACTAAGTCGAACTTTTGAGCTATTCGTATCCATTCGTGATCTCAACTGTTTAGGCTGTACTTGTAGGCAAAGATCTCATCGTACTGCCCTCTTTATTGAATAGGTGAAGCGATCTGGGCTCCATCTTGAGCTGGACCTGCTGGTCGGGAACAACGGTAGTCTCTCCGTTAATCCTGACCGTAAGCAGCTCGCCAGAAGCAATGTTCAGGTGGAGATAACTCTCACTTCCAAGGTGCTCAACTGTTTGAACCTGCGCAGAAATGCCGTCGCTTGAGGCCAGGCTAATGTGCTCCGGGCGGATGCCGACAGTAACTTTATCACCTGCACCAGCCATTCCATCGACAGCGGGTACGGAAAGCGTTGCCCCGTTTGCCAAAGCGACTACTACGGAGCCGCCCTGAAGGACTTGCGCGATGGATGCTTCCATAAAGTTCATCTTTGGAGAACCGATAAACCCTGCAACGAAGATGTTACGCGGGTATCGATACAGATCCATGGGAGAGCCGACCTGCTCAATAATGCCGGCTTGCAAGACAACAATGCGATCGGCCATCGTCATGGCTTCCACCTGATCGTGAGTGACATAGATCATGGTGGCGCGGAGTTGGCGGTGAAGCTTGGTCAACTCCAGGCGCATGCGAACCCGCAATGCAGCGTCAAGGTTTGACAGCGGCTCATCGAAGAGGAAGACCTTCGGATCGCGGACAATGGCGCGGCCAATGGCAACTCGCTGGCGCTGGCCTCCCGATAGGGCCTTTGGCTTGCGATCGAGGAACGTCTCCAGGTTCAGAATCCGTGCGGCCTCCATCACTTTCTTGTCTCGTTCCGGCTTTGGTATGCCGGCCAGCTTCAAGCTGAACGACATGTTATCCGCGACATTCATGTGGGGGTAGAGCGCGTAACTCTGAAAGACAATCGCTAACCCGCGTTTTGCCGGCGCCACATCGTTGGCCCGCTGGTGGTCAATCAGCAGATCGCCTGAGGTAATCTCTTCAAGCCCGGCAATGAGGCGTAGCAGAGTGGATTTGCCGCAGCCGGAGGGCCCGACGAACACTGTGAGCTCCTGATCGCGAATCGTGAGATCGACTCCCTTTATTACCTCAAAGCCGTCGTAACTCTTGCGTACCTGTTTCAGCTGAACGGTTGCCATAATCGTGATTTTTACTTGACCGCGCCGAATGTAAGGCCACGAACCAACTGCTTCTGGCTGGCCCAGCCCAGCAGCAGAATGGGTGCGATCGCCATGGTGGAGGCAGCCGAAAGCTTTGCGTAAAAGAGCCCCTCAGGACTGGAGAAGGAGGCGATGAACGCGGTAAGAGGAGCTGCCTTCGCCGCGGTCAGCGTCAGGCTCCAGAAGGCCTCGTTCCAGGCAAGAATGATAGCGAGCAGGCTGGTGGAGGCAATTCCAGGCATCGATAGTGGAAGCAGCAAGTCATACAATTCCCGCAACGGACCAGCTCCGTCCATTCGTGCGGCTTCCAGAACTTCACGCGGAACTTCTTTGAAAAATGTGTAAAGCATCCAGATGATGATGGGTAGGTTGAGCATCGCGTCAATAGCAAGCAATCCCGTCTTGGTGTCAAGCAGGCCCGTGTCGCGAAAGATGAGATAGATAGGAACGAGAACGCCGACCGATGGCATCATCTTCGTCGAAAGCATCCAGAGAAGAGTGTCTTTCGTGCGCTTAGTGGGAAAGAAGGCCATTGCATAGGAGCAAGGTATGGCAAGGAGCAGCGCCAGGAAGGTAGAGCCAAGGGAGACGACGATACTATTCCAGGCAAAGTGAAAGTAATTAGCTCGCTCCCCAACCGCCTGATAATTTTCGAGAGTCGGGTGGAAGAAGAAGTGGGGTACGCGTGAGATGGCCTCAGTCTCTGTCTTGAAGCCGGTCAGAACAATCCAAAAGACCGGGAACGCGAGCAGAAGAGCGACAGACCATGCCAGCAGTGTTACCGCCCATTTTTGTCGGAGTTTGCTTGAGATCACTTACCCAAATCCTTAAGCGTCCAAGTTGCGGGCGAACGAACGCATGAGAAACAACGCCAAGATATTTGCCAGAACAATAGCAACCAGACCGGCAACCGAAGCACCGCCGACATCGTACTCCATCAACGCATAGCGATAGATGAGAAACGAAAGATTGGTGGAGGCAAAGCCCGGACCGCCAGAGGTAGTCACATAAATCTCTGCAAAGATGGCCAGGAAAAAGATTGATTCGATCATCGTTGTGGCAGCAATAGCTCGACCCAAGTGGGGCCAGATAATGTAGCGGAACATAGCAATCGGGCCAGCGCCATCCATACGGGCAGCTTCCTTGCGTTCTCCATCCAGTGATTGCACGGCGGTGAGCAATGTAAGTACCGCAAACGGTAGCCACTGCCACGCCACGATGATGATGACGGCAGTAAGGGGAGCAACGCCAAACCAATTGATCGGCTTGAGCCCAACTGATCGCATGGTAAACGCCAGAAACCCGTTGTCAGGGTTCATCAACATGTTCTTCCAAACCAGTGCGCTCACGGTCGGCATGATGAAGAAGGGAGCCAGCACAAGAAGTCTTGCAATGCCCCTACCAAAAAATTCCTGGTCAAACAGAACGGCGAGCAGTGTGCCCAAGCCGATGGTGATCGCAAGAACAGAGCCTACCAGAAGTACCGTGTTCCAGATTGCCAGAGCAAGGCTGGGGTCTGTTAGCAGATAGCGGTAGTTGCCGAGCCCATCGAAGCCCGTTCGATCCGGGGCCATTAAGTTGTAGCGCCGGAACGAAAACCAAATTGTCATCAACAGCGGGATGATCGACCAGATAAATAAGGCAGAAATCGCCGGCGTTTTGAGTGACAGTACCCCGACGCTATCTCGCCAACTCTTCCGTCGAGTTGCAGTAGCAGGTACCACATTCTGACTAAGCTCTTGGTCTGAAATGATCATTCTGGGTTGCCGCTACTGGGGTATCCCGGTACGCTCCTCAACTCGCTCAACGGCTGCTTGTGCTTTTCGCAAAGCTTCGTCAACCGACATATCACCAACTAGCGCAGCCGCAATTAGCTGTCCCACCTGGTTGCCGATTGTAGGGAATGCTGGGATAACCACAACCTGGATGCCGGTATACGGTACAGGCTGTTTCGTTGGGTGAAGCGGATCGGCAGCCATAATCGACTTGTAAGTCAATTGGGCGAACGGAGCGGTCGCGACATACTCCGGCTGTCGATACGTCGACTGCCGTGTCCCAGGCGGTATTGCAGCCCAGCCACTTGTCTTGGCGACAAGTTGGATGTACTCTTTTGAGGTCGCCCACTCGATGAACTTCAGGGCGGCCGCCGGATGCTTGGAAGACAAGGGCACAGCAAAGCCCCAGAACCATAGCCACTGCGCACCCCGAGGAGTGATTGCTACCGGTGCAGGAGCGAAGCCAACGCGGTCTGCAACGGTTGATTGCTTTCCATTGTGCAGTGCCCCGGCAGCCACAGTCGCATCGATCCACATGCCACAACGGCCGTTCTCAAATAACGTGAGCAGTTCATTGAACCCATTGGAGCTGCTGGCAGGGGGCCCATACTTCTGCAGAAGGTTCACGTAATAACCAATTGCATTGTGCCACTCGGGAGAGTTGAGCTGCGGCTTCCAGGCCTCATCAAACCAGCGGCCACCAAATGTATTAGCAACGGTAGTGACGTAGGCCATATTCTCGCCCCAGCCTGGTTTACCACGCAGACAGACTCCGTACACGTCCTTTGCGGGATCGTTCAATGCTTTCGCAAAACGTTCGATATCCCCGTATGTTGGCTGAGCCGGCATGGTCAGACCTGCTTTGCGAAAAAGATCTTTGCGGTAGTACGTCAGCGAGCTTTCCCCGTAAAAAGGCAGTGCATACAGCTTTTTGTCGTATGAGGCTCCGTCACGAATTGGCTTTAACAAATCACCGAGTTCATAGCTGGATGAGAGCTTATCGCCTAGGGGTAGAAGCCAGCCACGGCGTCCCCAAATCGGGGCCTCTAGTGGACCAATCGTAACCACATCGTATTGGCCACCATGTGTTGCTGCGTCTGTGGTCGTCTTTTGACGCAGGATATTCTCTTCCAGAACCACCCAATCCAGGTGAATGTCCGGATGCTGCTGTCCGAACTGCTTCGAAAGCCTCTGCATCTGGATCATGTCCCCGTTGTTCACGGTCGCAATCGTCAGCGTTATGGGGGGCTGGGGTTCAGCACATACCAGGGTAAAGGTGAAAAAGAAAACGCCCCACAGGAGGATCAACCGCATAACTTAGTCCAAATTACTCCGTTGGGCAGCACAAGAATAATTTATACGATGCCCAATCACTCTCTTTCCAATTAGGCGTTTACAGGAGATGTCACACCCCGGCACGCGGGAGCGGTGTGGCTACGAAAGCTTCTGAATTCTCGGATCTGCCAACTCGGCCATCGGCGGAAAGCAAATAGCGCTGGAAGCAAAGTGCAAAGTGTTGATGCCGTGCACCTCGACCGGTCCGAACGCGACGTCGATGCCCCTTTAAGAAACACGCGTGGTTAACCCGGGTTCCCGTTCCGTAGATACTCAAGTCCTGTATTTAAACCGCATCCTAAGCGACAGCAGAGAACTAGCTACTTCAGCCCAAACTTCGCACCACTGTTCGAGCTTCCTCATGCAGAGAGTACAACTGGTCCTGCTCTATTAGCGTGATCACTATCACTCATTGCGGCATTCAAATTCCAGAAGGGGGCATGGTCGGGCTGCGGCGATGAAGCTGAGCTTATCGAAATTCACGGTGCACCACATGGCTTCAACCGCTTTTCGCTTCAGATTGCTGAGATCGCCAATCGGTATGCCCGCGAGTGGCTCGTAGCACGGCATCTAGGTAGAAAAGGATGCAAGTCGTTGTTCAAGTTGTTGTTCTCTTCAACAGCTTCGCCGTGTTTGCAATTGCAGAGTTCGAAGAGACTGATGTTCTTACCGGCTCAGTATTGTTTCCCGGCCGCTCTGCCGAGTCTCCCATCCTCCTATCTCTAACTCCGGGCGATCCCCTTCGGTCTCTGGAAAGCCTAGGCACAGATAGGCAATCAGCCTCCGTTCGGCAGGTACATCGAGTGTCGTATGCGCCTGCACCGGGTTCAAGATCGAAACCCGACCTAGTCCAACTCCAGATGCTCGCGCTAGTAACCACAAAATATGCACGGCACAGACCGCCGAGTAGGACAGCATCTCAGGCATCGTTTTGGTTCCAAGTCCA
>CALMAV010000459.1 GCA_937859895.1 uncultured Bryobacterales bacterium
GAGTTGGCCTGTCGCGTCACCTCTTCCAAAATGTCGAACACGCGGGAGAGGTTCTGCTTGGCGCTCTCCAGCTTGGCTTCAGCCAATCGCTTGCGTGTCTTGAATCGCGTAACCCCGGCCGCCTCTTCAATCACATTTCGCCGATCCTGAGGCCGATTGCTGAGAATCTGGCCAATGCGACCCTGCTCGATAATGGCGTAGCTCTCCGGCCCTAGACCGGTGCCTAAAAACAGGTCCTGGATATCCCGCAACCGAGCTTGTTTGCCGTTAACCAGATACTCGCTTTCACCTGACCGGTACAACCGCCGCGTGATGGTAATCTCGCCTTGCTTCTCCGCTGTCCGCGCCGCTTGCGTCGGCAAAGGCTCGGCTTTCTCCGGCTCCGCGTTGCCTTCCGGCATGGGCGTGGGAACTGCTGGATCGATCGCCTGGATTGCCACATCATCCGGCACCAGCGTCATATTGACCGACGCCATGCCCAGCGCCTTCCGGTCCCGCGTACCGGCAAAGATCACGTCTTCCATCCGCGCCCCGCGCAGACTCTTAGCCGACTGCTCCCCCAGCACCCAGCTGATGGCATCGCTCAAGTTGCTCTTGCCACACCCATTCGGCCCAACCACCGCAGCAATGCCGCTACCGTTGAATTTCATCTCGGTGCGGTCGTAGAAGGACTTAAAGCCCTGTATTTCGACCCGTTTCAGCTTAAGCAAACACGCAGCCCTTCTTAGGATATTCTCTCGGGGTTGTCTTCATCGTGTTGGTAATTAAGCTCAGTATAAGGGGGTGGGGCGAGACAGAACCCCAAGCTATTGCGGGTAGTAGCGGCGGTATGGGCAGACAAACAATCACTTCCTTGAGATCGTGGCGCAGACTCACCTCAAGGGGGGTCTCATTTGCGCAGGTCGTTTCTGACTGCGGGTTCACTATGGATCAGATACGCTGCGGCAAGGCCGAGTAACAGTCGAACTAAACCCGAATAGAAGATGTGAAAACTATTCGTTTCAATCGAACGTTCAAGCCGCTCTCTTCGCATTCAATTACGGGCCAAGCTCTCGGACGGCGTGTATGCGATTACCTAGAACACTTTCAGCTGCTGAGCGCAAATCATCCTTTTCACTTCCTTCCTTACCTGGCCCGCTGGTACTTCTCGGCAGCAAGCTCTTGATAGGTAGTTTCTACGAACGTCGGGAACTGTGCCGCGTTCCCTTTTAGCGAAACGTCGTGTAGCGTCGACTTGGTTTCGCCCAGCGTTTTGCCTTCATCGAACAAGGTTTTGATATCTTGACGGCGCTGCTCTGAGGCTCTGAGCCGGTTCCTCAATGTGTCTTTACTCAGCAACTCACCATGGCCGGAGACGTAAACATCGGCATCGAGCGCCAGGATTGCTTTCATTGATTCGACCCAACCGAGTGACGAACCGTGCTTATCGAGATGGATTCCCGGGTAGAGCCCGATGGCCGGCGTGATCAGGTCACCGGCAAAGACGATCTTCTGCGAGGGAAGATAAATGGCAAGATCGCCATCCGTATGCGCCGGAGCAGTGTGGAGTAAAAGCACGGGCACCCCGTCCAGCAGCAAACTTTCAGTGCCTCGGACAGTCCGCGTCGGCACATAATTCTTGATCTCCGTGCTCGGGGGAAACCCATTGGAGTTCAGGTCCGCCACCAAATGCTGGATATCCCTCTTCACGTTCTCCTGGGCAATGACTTCAACGCCATGCGGATACGCTGGCAAGCCGTTGATGTGGTCAGGATCGCTGTGGGTCAGGATGACCACATTGACCGGCTTGGGCGTAATCTCGGCGATGTCGGCCAGCTCTTTTTTCGCAATCGATACGAACATCTGAGGATCGATCGCGATAACACCCTTGTCGCCGACTACGAAGCCAGTGTTGCTGATTCCCCCCGAGACCCAAAACACCCCGTCCTTGAGCGGCATGACTTTGAGGTTCTCGGTCATTGGCAGGATTGTTCCCAACGCCTTGAACCGAAGAACTGGTATCTGCGTGACGGCGGCAACCGTCAGCACCACGGAGATTATTGCCCCGCCGATTAGGGAGATCATTGTCTTTCTGCGCACTAGCTATTTCCCTCAAGGGCCATGCAACCGCGATTTCATAGATTGATGCCCAATAGCGAAAGTCTCAGAAATCCCGCGAATTGCTCTGAAGGCAAAAGCACTCGTTAAATGGCGGACGCGGAGCACGGGACCAGATTGGCTGAGACCTCGGTCGGCGCTCAACCTGCCGGCTATTGAACGCTATGATGCAAGCAGATCTTTAAAGTCCGCCAGCCACAAATATCCGGTGCCATACGTAAACTCCTCCGGAACCAGGATCTACTGGGAAGAGCATGGCGAGGGCCCGCCCGTTCTGCTCATCATGGGTCTTTCCTTCACGCTCGAGATGTGGTTCCGCATTCTCCCGCACGTTTCTCAGCGCTACCGCACCATCATTCTCGACAACCGCGGCATCGGCCGTAGTGAAAGCCCGCGCGGCCCTTACTCCATTCGCACCATGGCCACCGACGCCGTTGCCGTTCTGGATGCTGCTGGCATCCCGGCCGCTCACGTGGTCGGTGCCTCCATGGGCGGCATGATCGCTCAGGAGATAGCACTCAGCTTCCCCGACCGCGTCCTGAGCCTCGCCCTGGGCTGCACCAGTTACAGCGGCCTATTCAGCAAGTGGCCCAACTTCCGCCGTGGCCCTAACGGCATTGCGTGGCTCAAAGCCGATCGTCTCCAACGCGAACGCTCGGTTCGCCATCTGCTGTACGCAACTGGCACGCCAGAGTCCCTAATCGAAGAAGACGTCCAGGTCCGCTGCAGTGGTAATTGGAACATGAGCGGCGTGCTCAGCCAATTGTCCGGCATCCTGTTGTGGAACTCTTATAGCCGGTTGCCAAACATCCGAGTGCCTACGCTGGTCATGCACGGCGAGGAGGATCACCTGCTGCCTCCGGAAAACGGACGCATCGTCGCTTCACGGATTCCTCATGCACGCTTCATCCTCCTGCCCGACGCCGGCCACATGCTCACCACCGACCAGCCTGTTGCCACCATCCAGCATCTCCTGAGTTTTCTCGCCCAAGTGAGCAACCCAGCAAGCGCTGCAGCATGGGCTGCTAACTCCCACCCATGCTCCTTGTAAGCCTTCTTAGAGTGAGACCCCAAGCATGTTTTCGCGATACACTCTGACCAGGAGAGGAGCACGGGACGCCTATGGCAACTCATCCCCTACTTGATCAGATCTCATCGCCGTCCTACGTGGATGAAAGCCGCTACGAACGTATGGACGGTCAACTGGTGGCGCGGCCTGTGCCTGGGTTAACTCATTCGAGAGTGCAAGGAAAGATTTATCGTCTCCTGTGGGAAAAGACTAAAGCCGGAGAGTATGAAGTTCAGGTTGAGTGGTCGTTAACTTCTCCTAAAACAGTCGCTGATGCCGTCCCGGACTATCTCACCCCCGACCTTCTGGTCGCCGCCAAACCTTTTCGCACTGCGGGCAACGGCCATCTAATTTCTCCCGGATTTCTGGCCATCGAGGTCCGCTCTCCGCAACAAGAAGGGCTTTTCAGCAAGGCTCAAATGCTAGTTGCCTGGGGTGTAGAGCACGTCTGGATTATCGACCCACAGTCGCAAGAGTGCTTCGAATACGACGGCGGCAACGCGTTGGTCAAAGCTCCATCGGAACTCCAGGCAGGCCCACTCTCTCTTCGAATGAATGAAATCTTCGAGGACTAAGGCTCAGTTGTTCTAACGCTGGCCCAACACCTTGCTGAATCACTTCCGAACAAATTAGCGACTGCAGCGTATCCTTTCCCTCGCAATTGGGAATGCACTGTAGGAGCATGAGGAACGAAGACTTCGCGGCAATCTTCAACGAGCACAAAACCGCCGTCTATCAGTTCGCCTGGCGCATGAGCAACTCCCGCACAACTGCTGAAGATGTCACGCAAGATGTCTTCCTGGCGCTGCTTCGAGGCGACATCGAAGCCGATGATGCACGCGGCTCCGTTCGCTCCCTGCTACTAGGAACCGCCCGCAACTTAATCTGGAAGCGCTGGCGTCATGAGCGTCGGTGGAATCCACTGGCTGAAGATGCTTTCATAGCGAGCCCCTTACCGTTCCACGACGAAGATCGTGAGGAAGCCGTCTCCATGGCCATGGGCAGCCTGCCGCCTCTCCAGCGCGAGGCATTGATCCTGGCCACCTACCACGAACTGTCACTACAGGAAGTCGCCGAAGCGCTTGGGGTCGAGACCGGCACGGTCAAAGCGCGGCTGCATCGGGGAAGGGAAAACCTCAAACGAATGCTGTCCCCGTTAAGTCCGACAGTAGGGAGAAGTGGAGCGAAGTCTGGAACTCAGGAGTGAAGGGTAGTACAGAAACAATGACTGATCGCGAATTAGACGAACTGTTGTCCGCTTGGCGTGCGCCAGACATTCCGGCGAGCCTGGAAGGACGTATATCCGACGCCAACAGGAATTCCTGGGTAAGTTGGTTGTCTCGCGGAAGCATCCGAGTCCCTGTGCCAGTAGCAGCGCTTGCTTTCTGTCTGATCGTCGTGCTGTTCGCATTTACCGTCGTTAGTCCGCGGCAGGTCACCGCACCCATTGCACAGTCGGGAGGACTCCAGCCCGTCAAGCGTTTGGAAATTCGAGTCATCAGGAGCAACTATGAAACTGTTCAGTAGTCTCGCCGTAGTTCTCGCTGCGTGTATTTCGCTGCCCGCGCAGTCTACTTACTCCGGACAAGTGACCAACTCTAACTTTGGCGCGACAATTTGGTTCAGTTCTAAACTTGAACCCTCTACGCCTGAGTCCAAGATTCGAGGTAGCTCAGTAGTTACTCACCTCGAAAACGCACGTCCCGGCATGAGGCGGTTTGAGACAGACTTGCAGACACACGAGTACTTCGGCTATGACTTGAATGTCGAATCCATCGACAAGACAAAAGGAACCCTTCGCATTACGTTCAATGAGTTGCCAGCAAACGCGAAGAGCCTGGAGCTGAAAGACTGGACTGAGTGGCACCGTGCGCCACTTCCGGTCTTCCCTCCACCCCAAACAATCAGTATCGATGACAAACTCGCAGTGACTTTATTCGAAGATCCGGTCTCACACCAAAAAGTGGTCGATTACATCCATTTCACGCGCGACCCCTGTGACGCGAACAATCCGGGTCCGGGTCAGGTCGAGTGCTTGGCCAGCCAGTTGGAGGAAGCCAAGAAGACCCTCTCTCAGCGCTTATCCCAATCAGAGCTCCAGAACATTCGGGACTCCCAGCGCGCCTGGGAGTCCTATTTTAAAGCCACCTGCGCCAACATCACCTCGGAGCCAAACCGCTTAGGCTGCGAACTTCGCTTGACGCGCAGCCGACTGCACGATCTCGAACTCAGTCCCGAAGTTTTCCACCAGTAAGCACGCACGGTGCGGTGCCCTTCACTACTCGCTTATGTCAAAGATCTCTCCCCAACTGGACTAAGACCACTCCTGCCCGAAGCTTAGTTTAATGGTTTGGTTGCTCTTGCCCTCTTTCACAAAAGCCGGTAGATGCTGCCCTGTATACGCGAATGGGGTAATCCAGCCACCCTCACCCGCGCTACCAGCTGGCCGTTGATGCGTTCATACTCGCTCTCATCCACGTAGGCTGGAGCCTTCGACACCTTCTGGTGCTCGTCTCTTTGAAAGTTGAGTGTGTCGCCCATGGGAGGACTGCTCGGTTCGCCTAAATCACGGCTGAATGCGTTGCCAAGAC
>CALMAV010000460.1:0-11307 GCA_937859895.1 uncultured Bryobacterales bacterium
CGAGATGCCTACTTCCAACAAGCTGCGTTTGCGGTAAATCGGCGACTTGATCCAGATAAAAGCACCGACCGTTCCCATCAGCGTCGGCGAGGGTCCAAAATACGGCAGCGTAGCCGTGATCTGCCAACGACGGCACTGAAGGTAGTGACCCATCTCATGCGCCAGAAGAATGAGAAGCAGCGGAATGGAATAATTAAGGCCGGTCCACACCTGCCCCCGGCTGCTTGCCATCAAGCGATATCCCAGCAACCAGGTTTCCTCGTCCAGGGGTTGGCCATGTTGGTAAGCTTCCGCTAAAGCGAACCCAAATACAGTTGTGGTCAGCAGAGTAGCGCAAAAGCAGAAAATGTTCAGCCACAGGCCCCGGGCCCACTGAGAGCTTCGCGCCGGCCTCTCACTCCAGGGTTCGGTCGTTTTTTCCAAACGAACCCACTCCATGCCGCGCATCTATTGCAAGGTTTGCAATTCTTTACCGGGTTTGAAACGTACTGCTTTACCTGGCGGGATTGCAACTTCGGCACCCGTACGGGGATTTCTGCCAATCCCGGTTTTACGCGGCCGCACGTTGAATATACCGAATCCCCGCAGCTCGATGCGATCCTCTTCACTGAGGGCTCGCTTCATGGTCTCAAAGACGGTCTCCACTGCCATCTCAGCCTTTGTTTTGGTAATACCTGTCCGGCTAACAACTTCATTGATAATGTCGAGCTTTATCAAAAAACCTCCAAAGCCGCCCACCCTCTCCAGTGCGAAGACAAAGTAGCCGGACATCCACTGCAATGTAATGATAAGAAAGCATTTACTGCAATGTCAATGCGTTCTAAAAGCCGTCTGGTGCCAACTTAGCCTGCCCTCGTGTGCATATCCAATAATTGCTTGGTATATTTACTGGCCCTGAATCATTTGCTAGGCCTATTCCCACCGTAATACCCTTAACAAATAGCCTTTCTAAGAGTGGCATTAGAAATGCTCAAACAGAGGCGGGCGGTATTGCACCACATGAAATGTCTGAGGATCCTATTAGTCGAGGATAGTCCGAGTGATGTCCGCTTAATTCGTGAAGCCTTGAAAGAAACGCCGGTACCGGTTGAAATTACGGTAGCTTACGACGGCGTGGAGGCGATGAAGATCCTCCACCAGTCAGAGGCGGGGAAGGCAGAGAGACCAGATCTGGTGTTGCTTGACCTGAACCTTCCACGAAAGAACGGGCGCGAAGTATTGGCCGAAGTGAAGTCGGCCCCAAATCTAAAGCAGATTCCCGTTCTGGTGATGACCAGCTCACGAGCAGACGAGGATATCGCGCAGGCGTACGCGCTGAATGCGAACTGCTACATTACTAAGCCCGGTGATTTGGGAGAGTATATTAGCGTTGTTCGGGCCATAGAAGATTTCTGGTTTCTGACAGCAACGCTGCCGGAAGCACCACGGCCAGCTGAAGAGAATGCCTGGTCGGCCAGTGCAGCCGGAGCGCGCTGAACAGCTTAAAGCTTAAGAAGCAGCGGTCTTTCCCATTGCCTGCTTCGCAGCGGAGAGGGCCGCGTCATAGTTCGGGAAATCTCCCACCTTCTTGACGTATTCGGCATACTTGATCGTGTTATCAGGCGCAACTACAAAAATTGCGCGACTTTCGATCCGCAAGTCCGGAATCAGGGTACCGTAGTTTTCGCCAAACGAACCCGAGCGGTGGTCCGAAAGCATTGTGACCTTGTTAATGCCGAAATTACCGCAGAATCGCTGCTGAGCAAACGGCAGATCCATGCTGATTGTATAAATCTGTAAATCCGGCAACTTGGTGGCTTCTTCCTCAAAACGCTTGGTTTGCGCATCGCATACCGGCGTATCGAGAGAAGGAACGACACTGAAGATTCGCGTTCCGTGGCCAGTTCCGTCCAGATCGACCCCTTGCAGGGTCCCATCGACTAGATTGAAATTCGGGGCTTTATCCCCGGCCTTCAGTTCGGGACCAGCTAGCGGCTGCTCTTTTCCTTGCATCACTGTGGTTCGGTTCGAAGCTGTGCTATTTGTCATCGGACCACAGTGTACCAAGCAAATCGTTATGGGAAAACCTGCGGCAGCTGGCAGGTGAAGTCGCGACACTCGTATAGGGTCATGTTGCCCTGACGGTCTAGACCACCCAAAAATGAAGGGGTAGTCTTGAAATACTGCGCGGCATCATCAGTAAGGGCAAATACACTCGCGTTAGGCGCAAAGACGCGTTGCTTGGTCCGTAGCAGACCCAGTGCCTTCTCACCTAGTGTCTGGCATCGAATCACTACTTGTTCAGGAGCAGTGAGCCACCGTCCCAGAGCCACAGCAGCTTGAGGAGCCATCGTCGGTTGAGCCTTCAGCCTTGGCCCGAACCACTGCAGTGTCCGCTCGGCTTGGTCCCCCAGAGCCTTGTTGCCGGTCAAGTAAGAAACTCGCAGCAGGACCTCGGCAGCAATGGCGTTTGCCGAAGGTTCGGCCCCGTCGTAATCGTCCTTCAAGCGCAACAAGATGTCCGACGCACTACCGGCTGTACTAAAAAATCCGCCGCCCTCTTTGTCCTCGAATCGGGAAAGACCTCGAGTAAGCAAGTCCTCGGCAAATTTTAAATACTCGACGTCGCCCGTAGCCTCAAACAAATCGGTGAGGCCTTGAGCATAAAAGGCGTAGTCATCGGCAAAGGCCTCCACTGCCGCTTCGCCGTCGCAGTAACGCCGCAGTAGCCGCCCGGAATTGGTATTGTACATGCGACCGGAGAGGAACTTCGATGCGCGCCTTGCAGCCTCCAGATAGCGCGGCTCGTCTAGGATCCCAGCTGCGCGGGCTAACGCAGAGATCATTAACCCATTCCACGCCGTCAGGATCTTGTTATCTAGGTGCGGACGCGGTCGGCTGTTCCGAACCCCAAACAGGGCCGCGCGTGCTTCCCCTAGACCCGCGTATTCTGATTCCCCGTGCGCCACATACAAGATGTTCCGGCCAGTGAACTCTCCATGTGGGTCGTTGTCGACATTGCCATCCGACTCGACACCGTAGAAGCGGCAGAAGGCCTGAGCCAGCTCTTTGCCAAGCAGCTTTTGAATCTCGCTGGTACGCCAAATGTAGAACGCGCCCTCACCGTGCTGGGCCGGGTCTTCCGGGTCTGCGCTGTCAGCATCCTCGGCCGAGTAAAAACCGCCTTCGGCATCCGTCATGTCTCGCAACACGTAGTCGCAAATGTCTCGCGCTACACGCGCGAACTGCTGCCGACCCGTTATCTGATACGCCTCTACATACGCGATCGCCAACTGCGCCTGATCGTACAGCATCTTTTCAAAGTGGGGTACGAACCAGCGCTCGTCGACCGAGTACCGGTGAAAGCCGCCTCCTAACTGATCGTGCATACCACCGTCGGCCATGGCTTCGAGTGTGCGAGTCACCATGTCCAGAGCTTCTTCGCTGTTTTCGGCAGCGTAGTAACGAAGCAGGTAATTCAGCGCGACCGGTCGTGGAAACTTTGGCGCCGCCCCAAACCCTGCATTGCGCTCATCAAAGCTGCGCCGCAGCTGCCAGTAGCCGGCTCTAAACAGCTCCTGATTTAGTGACTGAGCACCCCCCGCTCCGGTTGCCATCGACGCCATTTGCTCTGTAACACTGAGGCTCGCTTCTTCGATTTTCCCTCGGTCTTCTTCCCAGGCTTTTTCAAGGTGAAGCAGCAGATCACGGAAGCCGGGGCGTCCATAAGCTGTTCGCGGTGGAAAGTACGTGCCCCCGAAAAACGGTTTGAGTTGCGGCGTCAGGAAAACCGACATGGGCCAGCCACCGCTGCCCGTTGTGGCCTGGACAAAGAGCATGTAGATACGGTCGACATCCGGCCGCTCTTCCCGATCTAGCTTAATCGGCACAAAGGAGCGGTTCAGCACCGCAGCCGTGGCTTCATCCTCAAACGATTCGTGAGCCATGACGTGGCACCAATGGCAAGTTGAGTAGCCGATAGAAAGAAAGATCGGCTTGCCTTCCTGCCGTGCGCGCGCAAAAGCCGCCTCTCCCCACGGCAGCCAAGCTACCGGATTATCTGCGTGCTGACGAAGATAAGGACTCTTTTCGTGTACGAGCTCGTTAGTTGGCACTTATTTCTCCACTGGCTTTCGCGGGAATGCGTCCGGTGCGTTCGCAATATCGTACACAACTGACGAGATAACGGCGGCCGCTTGCATCAAGTCCTCAGGAATTGCGTGATCAAAAGTATCCACATCAGAGTGATGCGTTGCGGTCCCATAATCGAGCGGATCTTGTATGAACTGGAAGCCCGGAATTCCAACAGCATCGAAAGAGAGGTGGTCGGTGCCGCCCGTGTTGCGTAAGGTGGTGGTAGTTACACCCAGGTCGGCAAACGGATGCATCATCTTCTCGAATAAGGGTCGGGCTGCGTCGTTCCCTTGTAGGTAGACGCCGCGGATTTTGCCGCTCCCGTTATCCAGGTTCAGGTAAGCATCCAGCTTGGCCGCTTCCGGCTTCAACTGCAGTGTTTTTGGATCGCCGAAGTGCGCAGCAACTCAAGCTTTTGAGCCGTAGAGCCCTTCCTCCTCACCGCTCCATAACCCGATGCGCACGGTGCGGTCCATAGGCAAGTGCAGGGCAGCCAATACGCGCATTACCTCCAGCATGACGGCACTGCCCGCTCCATTGTCAGTAGCACCGGTTCCGGAGTGCCATGAATCAAAGTGCGCGCCGATCATCACAACTTCGTCTGGATTCTTGTGCCCAGGGATTTCGCCCACCAGATTGAGTCCATCCACGTTTGATTCGGATACTTTGGCCTGCAGGCTGAAACGCAGGTTGACCGGAACCTTCTTTTCGATGAGCCGCACCATTCGTGAGTACTGCTCCTCGGTTACGACAAAAGTGGGCGAAGCCAGTAGCTTTGCCTTCTCCGAACCAGCCTGCTCAGCAAAAAGCAAGCCGTTGTGCGCACGACCATCGGCTCTGATGACTGCTCGTACGCCTTCCTCGCGAAAGAACTCGCCTTCTTTATTTCGCTCGTCGATGTAGCGGTCGATGAACTCATTTTGGGTTGCACTCGACAGCGACGAAAAGTACGGCCCCTGCTCCTCCAAATCAGTAGGGAATTCGAGCTTGTCGACGGGAATGTTACGACGAATAGAGGGTGTGGGCGCCTTGGCCATGTCTGACAATTCGGCATCGGTGTATCGCCGGAAGAGCGGCTTGTCGCTGGGCTTGGGAACTTTACTTTCCGAGATGAGAACGATCTTGCCCTGCAGTTTGCCTTTCCACTTGGTCTTGTACTGCTCGAACAGCTCACGATTTTTGTTGATGTCGAAGCCTTGCGTGTGAAACGGCGCATAGAGAGCATCCCCGCTTTGGACGGTGTCCGTCGGGGCACTCCATGCAAGTGGAACAGCGATGAGATGAGAGTAGCGAGGCGCTGTCATCTCGAGCGTGTAGCCCTGCAGCGACCAAGCTCGTCCGAACGGGCCCCACTTCTCGCTATGCACATTCATAGCGCCATAGCTGCGCAATTGGCCCAGCGCCCATTCCGCCGCTTCGCCAAACTCCGGCGACCCAGTTATTCGCGGCCCATACCGGTCAGTCAAGCTTGCGAGCGTGTCCATCACCTGAGAGTGATCGAAGGCTTCGGTCTTAATGCGATGGATGACGGCCAACTGGTCATCAGCGCCCAAGGTGAAAGGCGAGCAAAGTATTGCGGCAGCGACAACCCGGCCTAGCGTCCGGCTTAGATACATAGCGCCCGTTGTACCACGCAGGGCGCATGAATATTACCTCACTGCAGTTTGATGGAGTGTTCAGATGCTCCATCACGCAAAACGCTGAGCTTTGGGAAAATTGTAGGGGTTCGAATCAGAATCCAAACGACTTCCAGAGCCATGGGCACACAATGATCATGGTGATCAGCCAGCTATTGAACAAGACACGGCTGCGATTACAAAAGCGGCAGTTTGCAGCCCTTTACCGGAGCTTCCTATTCCGCGTCTTTGATTTGGAGCTGCTCTCCGCCTTAGGATGTCGCAACTTGCTGGATTAATTCGCCGCTGTGCTAGCGGCATACAATTTCGTTCTTTCCATCCTCACTGTTGCGCATTTTGCCTTGTCGACCGCCGAGCAATCCAAGCGTGTCGTCACTGCTTGGGGGCTGGCAGAGTTTTACATCTCAACCATTACGGTTGTCGGGCTGTTCCCTGTTCTCTCTTGGAACGCGCTGGTTCCGGATCGGCGCTATGGCTTTGTACTCGATCCGCTCCCCATCGGAACTAGAACCATCTTAAATGCTGAGAGCGCTTCGGTGGTAACCGCTATAGGCATTAGCATTCTCGCTGTAAGTATCTTCACTGGCCATACAAAAGATATTGCTTCAGGAATACGCCGGCAGTCGCCTACGATCTAAGTGATCGACGAACGGACGCATGTGCATTAAGGCCAAAGACAAGGTTGCTGAGCTCGAACGTGAAGGATTTTGTGTACTTGAAAACCTATTTCCGGCACCCTTGATCAATGCTTCGCGGGAGGCTTTCTGGCCGATACTTACGAGCTATTTGTCCGCAAATAAAAACACGCCTAATCGCGGACCTCATCGCCACTTTATGGCCGTGCCGTTCCAAACTCCCATCTTCTCCCCTGAGTTCTTCTTCAGTCCAACAATCTTGGAAATGGTTAGGAGCACGCTGGATGACAGGGCAGTAGCGGACCAATGGAGTTGCGATACTCCCGTTCTGGGATCGCAGTATCAGCATGTGCACGTTGATTATCACCGGCCCTTGTTTCCCGAAATACCTGACTTACCACTGCCGCCGTACATGCTGGCGGTGAGCTTTGGTCTCGTTCGCATTGGGGAGGAGCATGGCCCAATCGAGATTGCAGCCGGCACACACCGGATGAAACGAGAGGAAGCGCAGCGTGGAGTCACCACTGGTGAGATTCCGTTGCAGCAGGTCCCTTTAGAGATCGGTGACGTGCTGATCCGGCATCCCTGGGCACTTCATCGAGGCACACCCAATCGAACCAGTACACCACGGGCGCTCTTAACTATTCGTTACGTGCGTCGCTGGTATGAGGATCGTAGTCGCGACGTTCTTTCGATACCTATATCGGTTTGGGAGTCGTTGACCGAAGATCAGGAGCGCGTCCTGAGTTTTCCAATTGGCGAGAGTTGAGCCACTGAAACACGGATCTATAGTCTGGCTGGGCTGGGCTGAGTACGGAACGAAAACCCGCGCGACTTCGCGATAGCAATCAGGCCCCAGAATGTGATGTAGACGTACTGCATTGCCTGGGCAAGGAGGATGTAAGCTATTGCATTGGTGCGGCTAAAGCCGAAGGGCACCAAGACACTGACGGCCACAAACTGGTAAATGCCGACGTAGCCTGGCGTGGAAGGCATGGCGCTGCCCAAGCCAAGCCCAGTAATCAGCAGCAACGCTACCGGAATGGTGGTGCTCATACCCAGCGCGTGCATACCTACCAGCGTTGCTAGAGCATCGCAGAACCAGATGATCATTGTGACTCCGATGAAGCCGGAGAGCCGCTTGCCATCATGGAAGGTCCGCAGCCCGACGTGTATCTGCTCCAGAACCTTAATAAGCTTTTGCTGGATACCATGCGGTAGCGGCAGGCGCATGATGATGGCGTGCCATAGCTTCTCCAGTTTCGGCACAATCAAGATGGCAAAAGCGCCGCCGAACCCGAGAATGGCAAATGGCTTGGCAGCATGATCAATCCAGCCAGGCTTTACCGAAAGGGTGAGAAGAACGACCGAGCTGATGATAACCAGAGTGATTGCGTCCGCTAAGCGTTCGGTGAGAGCGGTGGTGAGCACGAACGTTCGGCCGAGACCTGACGCTGAGCTGACCATCATAGTTCGTACAATCTCGCCGGCACGCGCCGGGAGGAAGTTATTTCCGAAGTAGCCGGCCGAGGTAGCCCAGAAGGCAGTCCCTAACTTGACGGGTGCCTGCGATTGCAGCAGTATCCGCCACCGAAATGCCCGGAAAAACAAAGCCACTGTAGAGATCAGAAGAGCGAGGGAGACAAACATCAAATCCGCCCGTGACAAAATCTGCCAGACCTGCGGCCAGTCAATTCCTCGCAGGGAATAGTACAGCAGCACTCCGGCGAGTGCAAAGGCCACGGCCCAATACACCAGGTGCATTGGCCGCTTCTGCGCAGTCTCAGTTTTGTCAGGTTCGTTTAGTACGTCGATCATCTACAGACTCCATTGTCGGATAAGGCGACCTAAGAAAGATACTTGCGGCGGATAGATAAGGTTTCCCAAAGTGCCCGGAAGAAGTCTGTGGGTTTGACCTTCGACCCTGCCACGTCGGTCCACTGCTCCAGCGGGTACTCATAGATTTTCGCTTCCAGCGCTGCCGGGGTTGACGACTGCAGGTAACGAGCTAAGATTTCAACGTCAAAGACCCAGGGAGAAAGGAACGGCTCTCGAAAGATATCAACGGTTTCCTCCCTAACCCGGAACAGCTTCGCCCCGCATTGCGTGTCATAGATGGGCAAGCGAAGCATGACCGAGGCGACTGTAGCGAATGTGCGTCCCAGGTAGTGCCGTAGTGGCTGCCGCTCGATCCTTCTGCCACAGAGCTTTACTCGAGCTCCAAATACCATCTCAATTTCTGGATGCGTCTGGAGAACATGAGCGAAATCAATGATGGTTCGCAGCGGCGTGGCCAAGTCGGCGTCCCAGTAGCCCACGTACTTACTGCCGTTACTGGCTAGGGCGTAGGAGATACCAGCACGCACAGCTTCTGCTTTGCCGCGATTTATGGGCAAAGCAATCAACTCAGTCCCGCATCCCATCTTCTCTTTGAATGCTTTCAGAATCTGAAGAGTGTTATCCCGGCTTCCATCATCTACGAAAATGATGCGTACCGTTCGCTCCCCCGACAGGAAGGATTCAAACTCGACCAGGTTCAATCGTTTAGCTTCGTTAAAGCAAGGAACGATGACCGTCGCGACGTGCGCCCCAGCACAGTCTAGAGACATACTTCACGGTAGTCTAATCACTCAGTAAGTGTTCTTTAACAGGCAGGGCGTTGCGAAGGTATCTGCCATAACAGCTCTAAGGCCCTTTGTACTGGGACGTCGTACTGCTGCATCCGATCAACATAGACCGATTAATTTGGGAGGAGACGAAGTATTGTTACGCAACGGCGGTTAGTTCTGGTAGCGATAGATTTGCACCTCTCCACTAACTCCGCGGTCGTGTGAGGGAAACGAGGCTACCAGAACATAGTGCTTGTCACTAGCGATTGCCTGTCGCAACAGAGCATTGTGGGCAAAGTGGATTTGAGGAGCAAAGGTGTCAAGGACGACTACTTGCACCCCGTTGCGGAGCAGGTAATTGTGAACCTGAGAGGCATCTGTGTAGGTGGAGTGGTAATCGATGCCATTCCAGGCGACGCTTGCCAAGGCCTTTGTTGCGCGTACAATCTCATCACTGGGCCGGGGCTCATTCATAGCCACCTCGGATACAAGCATTCCTTCACCGCCCGATTCGGACGAGACGAGGAGCTTTACGTCTCTTAAGTCTTTGTGTGTGGTGAGGAACCGGGCCGCTTCGATGAAACCATAGTGCTGAATCCGGGGCACGCTGAAACTGGTCGTAAGAAAGCAAACCGCGGCAACCCCGCCGACCGCGCCGTAGCGCCATGGGTAAAAGCGATTACCGGGAGGAATCTGGTCGGCTACCCACATTCCACCCCCAAGTACAAAAATAACCATGGCGGGAACCGCAAGGACGAGCTTTCGATCTTCCACTCCGGCCGGCACCACTGAATGGAAAATCCAGACACTAGCCAGCAGGCCAAAAAGGCCGGCCAGCTGAGGCGAAATTGGACGCCGAATAGCAGGCAACAGAACCAGGACAAAGAGACCAATTGCCATGAACAGCAGCAGAAGCGGTCCAAGTATCTTCGGGAATAGCCCTAGGAATCCGAGGAGAGCATTAAGAGTGTAGGTAATGCTCGGCTTCGATCCGCCATCCCAGCCACGTTCAGCCAGCCGCATGGTCATCATCTGCCATGGAATACAGGCGACGGATATGATTCCGATCGGTATCCAGAGCCAAATCCGCTTAAGTAAAAATAGCTTGCGTGAGAGCACCAGCACCATGGGCGGGATCATGGCCAGAAGCCACCCGCTACCCTTTGTCAGTACGGCCCCAGAGAAGCAAGCGGCAAACAACAGCGCATCCCGGCGTCTCTGCCCTTCGACGTATCGGGCAAAGTAGATGGTAGTCCAGAAACACAGGAGCGTTAGCAGCGATTCCGCCATCTCCTCATCGCTATAGGTCTGAACAAGCGGCAAGCAGACAGTTAGCAGTCCCCCCAGCAGGGCAGCTTGGACACCGAACCAACGTTTGGCCTCTTGGAAAACGCTGTATGCGAGTAAGGCCGTCGTTACAGCCATTTCCAGCCGTATTGAGGCGCGCGAGGCCGAGAACAGCATCATCCAAGCTGATTGCAAAATGTAAAATAACGGCGGCCAATGTCCGAAGGCAACTTTGGGATAGTGCCGGTAGTAGTCCTGCGCGAAACGAAGCGGCGACTCTGCGTGGAA
This sequence comes from uncultured Bryobacterales bacterium, assembly GCA_937859895.1. Classification (GTDB taxonomy): domain Bacteria; phylum Acidobacteriota; class Terriglobia; order Bryobacterales; family Bryobacteraceae; genus Bog-105. Next base: position 10,570 of record CALMAV010000460.1, read on the forward strand.
GTGAATAAGGTAGTCACGCAGCATAAGGGAAGTAACATAGTGCGCAGGCTCATCGGGATAAGCGCCAAACTCGCCGTGATAAGCGCCACTTGCCAGTTGCAGCGCAACGACAGTAGCTAAAAGGAGAAAGAATACCGCGAAGCTCAGAAGGCGTGGGCCGTACATTTTCGCCTTCAACATTGCTCGCGGCGAAGCAGAATGCACGGGCGGCTGGTCCCAATCGCTTTCAACGATCAATCCAGCCTCGTGAGTAGGTACAGAGTAGGGCAGACATCTCTATGATACTGGTGGTTCAGACATCATTAATTGAATAATGCCGACAGAAATTTGGATTCACTCCATTAAAAAAGATAGACCTAATTCCCGGGTGAATAAATGCGAAAAAGCTGGCTAAGTTTAGGACATGGAAGTACTTGGAGTAATACCGTCCTCATATTTACCTTGGCAATTTCAGTAAGAATTGCCTGTATTTTTTTACTGCACCCCTACCGAGACCTGGCCCGCTATGAGCTAGAGCGAACAGCGCTCTCGCTTGCTCACACCGGAGTCTACGGAAACCCGTATGCTATCCCAACCGGACCTACTGCTCACGTCTCACCCGGCTATACCGTACTACTAGCCGGCCTGTTCTACTTATTCGGTGATGGTACGACCGGAGAAATTATCAAAGAAATTTTGGCCTCCATCGTCTCGGCACTTGGTTGTGCCTTGATCGTACCGGCTGCGTCTGCTTTTGGG
>CALMAV010000460.1:11317-21497 GCA_937859895.1 uncultured Bryobacterales bacterium
GACGGGGATTGGGAAGCCCCCTACACAGCTGTTTTTATCGCACTACTCTGTATTTCTACTGTGACTCAGTGGCGCAGCCGCGATCTCTCATTCGGGCACGCGGCCCTTCGTGGACTGCAATGGGGCTTGGCGCTACTGTTTTCATCGGTGCTCTTGCCAATTTTGCCCATGTTACTGGTAGCCGGGGCATACGCTTTTCGAAGGGCTGGGCTTAGGCGCTATCTGTTAACCGCCTGCCTGGAATTCGCCGTCGCTTTGCTGTGCCTGGCACCTTGGGCTCTCCGTAACGAAATGGCTTTAGGATCCCCCATTGCAACTCGGAGCAATTTTGGCATCGAACTGCGCGTCTCCAATAATGACGAAGCTACGCCTGATCAGCGTGTAAATTACATTCGGGGAGTTTACGGTCGCTTTCACCCGCTTCAGAACGCTGGTGAAGCGCTCAAGGTTCGTCAATTGGGAGAAGTGAGATACAATCAGCTAGCTGTTCAGCATACAGAGACCTGGATTGCCGGCCACCTAGAACGATTTGCTGAACTCACTGCAGGAAGGTTTGCCTACTTCTGGTTCTATCCAGACCCATCCAAAATCAAAGCACTTTGGGGAGCACTGACCGCAATCTTAGGGTTGATCGGACTTTTTCTAGTCTGGCAGCATTGTTGGGAAGCGGGATTAACCACTTCCCTGATGCTCTTCTTCTACTCCGCGCCAAGCTACCTGGTACATGTAGGTGCCCGCCAACGATACCCAGTTGACTGGCTCCTAACGGTTTTCTCAGTCTATGCAGTGAGCCAAATCTGGACTTTTTGCACAGGAGAGAAGCCCGGACAAATGGGCGCTAGGCTGACACCGTAGCGGGCGTTTGCTGACTGGCAGCCACCTTGTCAGCTTCTTCCTTTTCTTCGTGATACTCCTGTTCGGTATTCAAGGCCCACAAGTTATCGCGACTATGCACGTCAGCAATGATATTGTCAACGGCAGTCATAGCGGTCAACATGGAATGGTCTTGATTGTTGTATTTGTGCATGCCATTCCTGCCGACAAGGAATAGGTTGTCAAGACCGTTAACCCATGAAATGACCTCTGGGAAGCGATCGTAAGAGCCAAAGTACGCCGGATAGGTTTTCGGCACCCGAATTACCGTCGCATCTAGGACATTCTCTTTGTCCAAAATGTTCATTGATGATAACTCGTCTTTCGCCAACTGGATCATCTCCGCTTCTGTGCGGTTCCAGAGAGCATCGCCTTCGTTGCAGAAGTACTCTAAGCCGATCCAAATATGGTTCGGGTCGGCTACCATGGACGGGCTCCAGTTATTGAAGATTTGAAGACGCCCAACCAGGACATCTGGTTCTTGAATGTAGATCCAGTTGTCGCGGACCAATTCGCCCGAGACTTCCCGGAGCTTAATCTTGTCGCAAAGTACGCCGACAGTAATAAAGTCACGATAAACCAGGCCATCAGACACTTCGCGCACCCGCGCCGGTGCCGGTGGATTCATGTCGGCAATAAGTTCTTTCACCGGCATGGTTGAAAAGAAGTAATCACCTTCGAACGTCTTCGCTTCTTTGGTCTTATCGCTATGGGCCTCTACTGCAAGAACACGGCTGCCGTTATGCCGGATTTGGTCAACGTTCCACTCCATGTGGATTTCGCCGCCTAGCTTCAATACCAGCGTAGCGACTTCCTCCCACATCTGACCCGGTCCGTACTTGGGATACAAGAACTGCTCGATGAGGGAGGTCTCGACGTCTTTCTGCGAGATGTCCTTCTTCTTTGGCAGCATCTTCTTTAAAATGTGCGTTACAGCCTTCAAGATAGAAAGACCCTTGATCCGCTGTGCGCCCCACTCGGCCGAGATTGCGTTACATTCGATACCCCAAACCTTCTCTGTGTAGGACTTGAAGAACGTGAGGTAGAGTTCGCGCCCGAACCGATTAATGAAAAATTCTTCCAGATTGGTTTCCGGCTTAATCGGAAACAGCAAAGCCTTCATGTAACTGAAGCCGATTTTCATCGTCTTCCAGAAGCCAAGCTTCTTCAGCGTGTCGCCGCTGAGAGTGATCGGGTAATCAAAAAACTGCCGCATGAAGTAGATGCGCGACTTGCGATTACGCACCAACATGACAGAATTGTCGACTTCCGGATCAATCGCAACAGGATGCGCGGGGACGGTCGTTGTCTGCCGCTGATAAGTGATCTGGGTACTGCCACCCTCGATCTGCTGCATCGGCATGATGTTCAACCACCACTTCATGACGCGGTCGGACTTAGAGAAAAACCGATGGCCACCGATGTCAATTCGGTTGCCCTTATAGTTGATCGTTCGCGAGATGCCGCCGATATAATCGCTTTTCTCAAGGATGACCGGCAGGATGTCTGTCCTGGTAAGAAGCTCAAAAGCCGCTGTCAGACCGGCCGGACCGGCGCCAATGATAATTGCGCGTTTACGTTGCTCAGTAGAAGGCTGCATGGACCCCTCCAGTTTATCTGACTTACGGGTAAATTATCGAGCCTTATATCTTAAGATTTCAAGCCGCGAGTACCGTTACCGACTTAGAACTGAGTAATATAAGTCCAGATTTTACTGAGGCTTACATGCCTCTGCGCGTAATTTGTGCATCCTGGTTCAAGTCTTTGTTTGACGGGCTAAATACCGGCTCTACCGTTCATCCGCATCAGCAAACCCCTTTGTTGAAGGGTTGCTAGAACTACAAACCCGAATCTACAATCCACCGTCGCAGTGCCACTCTCAGAACTTCTGCTGAAGGGTAAGGTTGCCGAGCGATTCTCTTCTCGGTACACCACCTAGAGCGCAAGGCAGAAGCACGTCGCACCGTTTACCCGACTGGTTCATCAGGTAAGAGAGGTGGGAATAAGATTCATTGTTGTGATTCTTCGGGGAATATGGTGAAAGATCCAGTCTGCGGGATGACGGTGGACGCCGACAAGTCCGTCTATCTAAGCGAGAACAACGGCCAAACGTATGCTTTCTGCTCGGCAGGATGCAAACGAAAGTTTGACGACGCACCCGATCAGTATCGGCAGGGCTCCAGCAGTAGCACACTGCTTACCGACGAGCCTAAATCAGCCATCGACCCTGTCTGCGGCATGAAAGTCGCTCCCAGTAAGGCCGCTGCGATCGTCCAACACGGGGGCGCAGACTTCCATTTCTGCGGTGCAGGCTGTGCTGCCAAGTTTCGTTCCGACCCGGATCAGTACCTTCGGCCAAAACCGTCGGCAATGCCGTCACAAGTGCCTGACCAGCAGGCCGTATACATCTGCCCGATGGACCCGGAAGTCAGCCAGATAGGTCCGGGTAGTTGCCCGAAGTGCGGCATGGCGCTCGAGCCAAAGGAAGTAACAGGCGAAGAGGATCGTTCCGAATTTCTCGCAATGCAGCGGCGTTTTTGGATAAGCGTCGCGCTTACAGTGCCAATGCTGGCGCTGATGATCTCCGAATTGCTCCCCTCCATGCCGCTTCAGCATCTTTTGCCAGGGGGGGCGTGGGCCTTCATTGAGTTTGCGCTGGCAACTCCCGTCGTGCTCTGGTGTGGCTGGTCCTTCTTTGTCATTGCGTGGCGATCGGTTCTCAGTCGTAGCCTGAACATGTTCACTTTGATTGCTTTAGGAGCAGGTTCAACCTACTTGTTCAGCGTTGTGGGGACGCTCTTTCCAGAGGTCTTTCCCCCGTCCACCCGCGGTGAGGGCGGGCAGGTTCCGCTGTATTTCGAGCCTGCTGCTGTCATCATCGCGCTCGTTCTCTTAGGTCAGGTAATGGAACTGCGAGCGCGCGGAGCAACAGGCAATGCCATTCGGGCACTTCTTGGACTGGCCCCTAAGGTGGCCAGAAGGCTCGATGGTCGCGGAGGCGAGATCGACGTTCCCTTAGCAGAGGTGCAGGTGGGCGATCAGCTTCGTGTTCGACCGGGCGAAAAAATCCCCTCGGATGGAATGGTACTCGAAGGCCAAAGCTCAGTAGATGAATCGATGATCAGCGGCGAGCCCGTACCGGTTGCGAAGGATAAAGGCTCAACCGTCGTAGCCGGGACTATCAACAGCACGGGCAGTTTTGTTATGCAAGCGCAGCGTGTTGGCGCAGATACTCTGCTGTCCCAGATTGTCAGGATGGTGGGCCAAGCGCAGCGGACGCGTGCACCCATTCAACGAATAGCCGATCGCGTGTCTTCCTACTTTGTTCCGGCAGTTATTACTTTAGCCATCATCACCTTTTGCATCTGGTATGCGATTGGACCGCAGCCGCATTTGGCACATGCTCTGATCAGTGCAGTAGCGGTACTCACCATTGCGTGTCCCTGTGCTCTTGGCCTGGCAACGCCGATGGCGATCACCGTGGGCACAGGACGCGGCGCAAGCGCTGGGATTTTGATTCGCAATGCAGAGGCGCTGGAGCAGTTTGGCAAAGTAGACACCCTGGTTATAGACAAAACTGGCACCCTGACTGAAGGCAAGCCGAGTCTGCACTCGGTAGTTTCGGAGCCCGGCATCACTGAATCTGAACTCCTACAACTTGCTGCCAGCCTGGAGCGCTCCAGCGAACATCCGCTCGCGGCAGCGATAGTCAGCGGAGCCGCAGAGCGAAGCCTTTCGTTAACGAATGCGAGCGGTTTCAGCTCCGTGACAGGAAAGGGCGTTAAGGGCGTGGTCGGCGGCAAGCAGGTGGCAGTCGGCAATAGTCAATGGTTCGGCGAGCTAGGCATTGACCCCGGGCCGTTGCTAGACCGGGCTGAAGTTCTACGACGAGATGGCGCCACGGTGATGTTGGTTGCCGTGGAGGGCAAAGCAGCAGGTACGGTAAGCGTCATTGACCAGATCAAAGACTCGACCCCGGCGACCATTCGTGAGTTAAAAGCTGCCGGCCTCAAGGTGATTATGGTGACCGGAGACAATGCGACGACGGCCCGGGCGGTTGCGGAGAAGCTGGGCATCGCCTTCGAAGCCGATATTTTGCCGCAGGGAAAAGCAGATGTTGTGAAAGCGCTTCAGGAACGGGGCTCGATTGTAGCCATGGCCGGTGATGGCGTGAATGACGCTCCGGCGCTTGCTCAGGCAAACGTGGGTGTCGCAATGGGCACGGGTACCGATGTAGCGATTGAGGCAGGCGGCATTACTCTGGTGAAGGGTGATCTGCGAGCAATCGTTCGCGCGCGCCGTCTCAGTCAGGCTACGATGCGCAACATCCGCCAGAACCTTTTCTTCGCATTCTTTTATAACCTGCTAGGCGTGCCGCTGGCGGCCGGCGTTCTTTATCCCGTCTTCGGCTTGGTCCTGAGTCCGATGATTGCCGCAGCGGCTATGAGCTTCAGTTCAGTCTCCGTCATCGCCAACTCCCTGCGGCTTCGGACAGCAAAGATATGACAACCCCTTACTGAATCAGCACAAGCAGCACTCCAGACGGATCCCAAATGTGCATGACCATCGAAGCGTCAACGGGCTCTGGAGGCTTGAAGCGGATGCTGGCAAACTCTTGACTGCTCTCAATCTCCTGTATTCGCCGATGCCAGGCACCCATGTCGTTCACGCTGACGGCAATCATGAAGTTATTGGCCCAGTCCTCCACATAGAAGTCCTGCAGCCGGAAGGAATGGCCGCTGAGTTCGAAGTCGGCGGTGCCTCCCCAGCCTTCGGTCATGCTGAAACCTAATGCCGAATAGAATCGCTTAGACTGTTCGAAGTCCTTTGCCGGCAGGTATACCTTGAAATTGTTGATGCTTTGGGTCACATCGACGCCCCTGGGATTGCGCCTGCTACTGCTGTTTCCAAACTGCCGCGCCACCAGGCGCCAGTTCGCGCTGCCCGACCAGAAACTGTGTGCCTGCTCCGGTGGTCAACGATTGATTGACGCTGGTGAAATTGGTTGCTACCCAGAAACCGCCGTCGCGCCAGTCAAGCAGGAGATTCGGTGGCAGTGCCGCTGGCTTTGCGCCGGCCCGCTCGTAGACTCCCCGTAGGATTTGCGCTTCCAGATCCCCGGTCAGCGTATCGACACCCACATAGGTCACCGTTCCCCGCCCTACCTTTCGGGTCACCGCTGCCGCCTTGCCAGCGTAGAACTGGTCCGTATATTTAGCCAGCGTCTGTGTTCCTTCTTTCGGTTCTAAGATGTCCGCCCACGAGCCCCAGCTATAATTCTTGCCACCAGCGCTCACTTGTCCATAGACGCCTTCCGGCAGGTCGTCATAGATCGGAATACGCGCTCCAATTAAAGAGAGAATCGGTTGCGCCCAGAGGCCTTCCCATAACTGTCCGCGCCGGTCTTTCTGCCCAGTGCGGCAAGTCAGGATCAAGTGCCCACCATTTTCGGCGTATGTGGTCCAACGTTTCACCAGTTCGCTGTCCACCAGTTGATAAGCGGGTGCGACGACAAACGGGTACTTCGAAAAATCCCGATCGGACGTAAGGACATCCACTGGCGCCACCATGCTCTTCAGCCCGCGGTAGTACTTCATCCAATGCTCTTCGGTGTCCCACCGTTTGGTTTGTTTGTGATTGCTGATGTCCCAACGATTGCTGTAGTCAATCAGAAACGCAGTGCGCCGCCCTTCGTATTCAGCCGGCGCTTTCGCATTCGGGTCATAGCTCTTGCGTAACTCCGCAATTTCAGCCATGGCCTGAGCATACTCGCGACCTCCCGGAGATGGCGTGACTCCATCGGTTTCGGCCAAGCCCTTGTGATAGAGCTCGCTTCCAAACAGGGGCTGACGATATCGATAAGTGCAAACGAATCGAGCGCCCGCTCCGAAGGCGCGCAGCAGCCACATATGAATTGCGCCGGGCAGCGGCCATGGATTCACCTCTCCCCAATTGACCTGACCCGGCTGCAACTCCATGGGCCCTGAGATGCCATTGAAGGACCGCATGAGATCGTGCATGAACGACATGGTCGCCGCACTGCCGAGCCGGAACCCCAGCGGCCCCTCATTCGCATTGCCGTGAACCGGGTAGTGAGTCCAACTAAATACGTCAAGCGAGTTACGCGAGAGCGACGGATCGACATCCTCGTGCATGGCCATGAAGTTGGTCGTGATCCATTGGTCCTTGCTGTATCTGCGCAGCACAGCCGCCTGGTCCGCCAGGTAATTCGCTGCTTCGTGTGCAAACCAGCGGCGAAAATCGAGTACCGCATGTGGGCTCGGGTCTGCTACCAGCACGTCTGCATTCGGTATCGTGATTTGGTCGAAGCTCTGATATCGTTGCGACCAGAACGCGGCTCCCCAATCGGCATTCAACCGGCTCACGGTGCCATACTTCTCCTTCAGCCAATCTCGAAACTTCTGGGTGGACGCTTCCGAGTAGGAGAAACGTTTGCCGTAATGGCTGAGCTCGTTGTCAATCTGCCAGCCCCAGACACGCTTGTCATTGCCGTATCGTTTTGCGAGCTCAGCGTCGATCTTGCGCACATACTCGCGATAAACGGGCGAACTCCAGTCAGCGTGTTCTCGGCTTCCATGGTCGATGCGCCGTCCGGCTGAATCCACGGTCAGCGTCTCCGGATGGTTGCGGCTCAACCAAATGGGCGGAGTGGCACTCGGCGTACACAGGACCACTTTCAGGCCGTTCTTCGCCGCAAGATCGACTGCTCGGTCCAACCAGGCAAAGTCATACCGACCTTCCTCAGGTTCCATGAAACTCCAGGCAAACTCGCCCATGTGGACGAACTCCATATTGAGTTTTCGGATATTAGCCATATCACGAGCCCACTGCGACTCCGGCCAAGCCTCGGGATAGTAGTAGACCCCGATGGTCATCATGTCTTTTTTGGGGAACCAGTCCGGATTCACCACTCGCGGTTCCTGAGCTGACATTCCGACCGCAAGTATCATGACCGCACAAAGACCAAAGGACCCACGCACCATTGCTTAAGATTTAATCACTTCTTGTGTGGGGTGTCGGTTGTCGGAACGGGAGGCCAGGCAAATCTATTCAGCCGTAGAACCACCGGTCAGCGATCGTGATCGATATAGAACGCCATCTACACTGAAACCCTAGGGTGTTGTATCCAGTTCGACCCATATCTTGCCACTGGTCCGCTAAGGAAGCGCATGCGACTGTTTCGTAAAGTAACGGTCGAGATTGTCTTTGGCGTAATGATGCTGCCGTTGCTCCCAGCCCAGACCTGGACGGCTGACAACGGCAACGGTACTTTCACGAATCCGCTCTTTTACGACGAATTTTCAGATCCAGATTTGATCCGGGTCGGCGCCGATTTCTATCTGACGGGCACTACGATGCACAGTATGCCGGGTCTGCCCATCCTGCACTCTCGCGATCTAGTGAACTGGAATTTCGTCGCGTATGCTCTGGATCGGCTTGACCTGAGTCCCGCTTACCGGCTCGAAGACGGCAAACAGATTTATGGTCAGGGCATCTGGGCACCGAGCTTTCGTTATCACAACGGAAGTTTTTATATTTTCAGCAACGTCAACGGACAGACAACACAGGTGTTTCGCGCCAGCAAGCCCGCAGGTCCCTGGACGCGCACCGGGATGAAGCGCGCATTTCATGATCTTTCGGTGCTCTTCGACGACGATGGCAAGGTCTACGTTGTTTGGGGTTACCGCGGCATCAAGCTCGCTGAGCTCAATGAGGCACTAGATGACGTTGTTCCTGGAACCGAACGGGAGATCATCCCGGAAACTGCGGGCATGGGGGAGGGCTGCCATCTCTATAAGGTGAAAGGAAAGTACTACATTACAAGCGCCTGGTATGCGGGCGAAATGCGAATGGCAGCGGCCCGCGCCGATCGTATTGAAGGACCATATGAGGTTAATCTCGCCATCAGCAAAGGTGAGGACTTTGGGTTAGCCGAAGGATTTCGGCTTGGGCCCGGGAAGGAGCCACCTTACGCCATCATTCCTCCCAATAAACAAGAGCGCGGCAGAGTTTCGCTTCACCAAGGCGGCATCGTCAATACGCAATCCGGCGAGTGGTGGGGGTTTTCCATGATGGACTACAACTCCGTGGGGCGCCTGGTCGCTTTATCGCCGGTTACATGGAAAGACGGTTGGCCCTATTTCGGCCTGCCCGGCAATCTGGGGCGCACGCCCCGTACCTCCGTAAAACCTCAAACCGGCATAGCATCGAAACCGTTTGCCCCCTATGAACGGAACGACGACTTTGCAGACTCAAAGCTGAAGCCCATTTGGCAGTGGAGTCATGTGCCCGACGACAGCCACTGGTCGTTGACGGAAAGACCAGGGTATCTGCGGCTTCACTCGCTGCCGGCAGCTAGTCTATGGCTGGCGCGTAACACTTTGACGCAACGCGCTATCGGGCCACGCTCTATTCCTACCGTCGTGCTCGATGCGGGGGGAATGAAGCCCGGTGATGTTGCCGGCCTCGCTCTCGTTAGTCTCCCCTATGCATGGGTTGGGGTGAAACGCGAGACGAACGGCCTGGTGCTAACCCAATTCAACGAACAGACCGGCCACTCCGAGCGTGTCCCGTTAACGCAAAGCCGTGTTTGGCTCCGAGCCAATTGCGACTTCCTGACCGAAAAAGCAAACTTCAGCTATAGCCTTGACGGAAAGAGCCTTCGATCACTCGGCAACGAGTTCACCACCGTTTTTCAGCTCCGTACATTTCAGGGGGTTCGCTATGGGCTTTTCAGTTACAATTCGCAAGGCTTACAAGGCGGAGTGGCGGACTTCGATTCCATTGAAGTGGCGGAACCTAATCCGCACGGACTGATGCGCCCGATCCCTTATGGACAAAGCATTACGCTCTCCGCACATGGACGCAACACGGTCCTGGTAGCGACAGGTGAACGCCTTACGCAGGCAGGGGAGGGCGGCTCATCATTTAAGATTTTGGATCGGGGACTGGGTCGGGTAGCACTCGGCTTGGGCAACCGGTTTGTCTCCGTGCAAGACTCACACAGCGTCATCCTGCGTAGCGGACGTCCCAAGGATACAGAGACATTCCAATGGATGGAGACTCCGACCGGCGAACTCGTTCTCATGTCCCTTTCCACCCATCGCTTCTTGCGCATAGATCCCGCGACTGGTTTTATTGATGCCGACAGTCCCGGACCGAAGTCCGACTATAGCGATGGAGACCGCTTTGACTGGTCGGCGGAGTCTTCGGCCTCTGCTCGCTAAAAGAGTGGAACAGTGAATACTTCGGTTGTGAGTGACGGGCCGGGCCGTTCCATTTACGT
>CALMAV010000461.1:0-967 GCA_937859895.1 uncultured Bryobacterales bacterium
CATGTACATCGTGCTCGCTGCTCAGTTTGAGTCCTTCATACATCCCATTACCATTCTTCTTACGCTGCCTCTTGCTGTTCCGTTTGGCATCTTGGCCCTGCTGATTACTCATCAGACTGTCAACATCTTCTCGGGGCTCGGCTTGCTGCTTCTGTTTGGAATCGTGAAGAAAAATGCCATTTTGCAGATCGATCACACGAACGGCTTACGCGCTGCAGGCTTGCCACGGTATGACGCGATTCTTCGCGCGAACCGGGATCGCTTGCGACCAATTCTGATGACCACTATTGCCTTAGTCGCCGGTATGCTTCCACTGGTGATCAGTAGCGGAACGGGCGCGGCTACAAATCGCTCAATCGGAGTGCTGGTGGTTGGGGGACAGTCGCTGTGTCTCATCCTCACACTGCTCGCCGTTCCGGTCTTCTATTCACTCTTTGAGGACCTATCGCAGTGGCCTGCGCTGAAGCGCCTCGGCGGTCTCTTCCATCGTGCCGGCCAATGGCTTCCAAAACGTAAGTCATCTGGCCGCAAATCGCTGGAAGTGCAACCGGTGGCGTCCGCAGTCATCCAGCCCACGCGTTTGGACCAGGGAGACGTGGCTTGATTTCACGCCGTACCCTGTCGTTCCTCTTCTGTTTGCGCCTGCTGAGCGCTCAGAGTGCGCCGGCACCTGTGGCATCGAATGAGCCGGCCACGCCTGATCTTCCCGCTGTAAAGCCGTTGGAGGTTCCTGCCCGCGTCGGCATCTCCGGACAAGCGAATATTGAGCTTTCTGAAGTAGTCCGCAGAGTCCTCGACAACGACCGCGACCTGGCCGTCTCTCGTTTTGCAACGCAAGAAGCTGTCCTTAACGTGCGTGGTGCGAAGGGCTACTACGATCCAGTCCTTGGCCTGAATGCCTATCGCGTCAAGAGTGTGATTCCAGTCGCCTCACTTATCGGTGGGGCGGCGAACGGCAGAATCAGTC
>CALMAV010000461.1:977-3802 GCA_937859895.1 uncultured Bryobacterales bacterium
GTCAGAAACAGCTCTACGCTGACCCTCAACTCAGTGGTAATTTTCCATTATTCGGAGGCACTTACCGGCTTGATTTCGCATCGGCGCGCCAATCTACTGACAGTACGTTCGTCATCTTGAATCCGCAGTTTCCCACCTCTGTCAACCTGAACCTGAATCAGCCTTTATGGCGCGGCTTGCGGTTCGACGAAAACCGCTACCGAATTCAAGTTGCCACTAAAAACCTCCAACTCACCAAAGCACAGCTGCGCCAGCGGGTTATCGAAATCATTACCCAGGCGATTGAGGCCTACTGGGAACTTGATTTTGCGTATCGCAACCTTGCCGTGCAGATTGAAGCCGTGCGCCTGGCCGAGCAGCAGGATCTCAGCAACCGCCGTCAGGTGAAGCAGGGCATTCTCGCGCCCGTTGATGTGATACAGACACAGACGCAAGTCTCCACCTTTCAAGAAAATGTCTTCACTGCTCAGGACAACTTGACTCGTGCAGAGAACGCCCTAAAAACTCTGATGCTGCCGACTAGAGACGACCCCACTTGGAGTAGCGCTTTGGTTCCCATCACCCCTGTTGGTCAGGAGCCCAGGCTGCCGAACGTGCAGGATGCAGTCAAAGAGGCGCTTGCGAACCGCCCTGAGTTGGTTGAGAGCGGTCTGAATATTGAGGTGAACCGACTTGACACGCGTCTTAACCAGGAGCAGGCTGCACCCCAAATTAATGCTGTTGGCACGTTTAGCTTGCAAGGCTTGTCGGGTCGCCCGGTTCCGGTTACACCGAATCCGTTTCTTCAGCAGTTTGGATTGGCATCTGGTATCTTGCCTCCAATCTTTCCGGGCGGCTATAATCAGTCGCTCAGCAACCTCACCAACGCAACCTTTCCGACTGCGCAGATTGGGGTGCAGATGTCGTTACCAATTCGAAATCGCACTGCTCTGGCTCAGCTTGCTGCGGGCACTGTCGCCGGTAAGCGGCTGGCCGCTCAGCAACAGGCTGTTGAACTAAACGTCGAGGCGGATGTGAGGAATTCACTTCAATCCGTAGCTGTCGCACAAGCACGGCTCGACTCCGCTGCCTCTGCCCGCAAATTTGCCGAAGACCAATATTCAAGTGAACAGAGGCAATTCCAGGCCGGCACGTCATCCGTCTTCCTGGTGCTGCAGCGTCAGACAGATCTGATCGCCGCTCGTTCCCGAGAGATCAGGAGCAAGGCAGATGTAGGAAGAGCTGCTGCTGAGTTAGACCGCGCTACTGCGCATACCATCGTGGCGCAGAAGATTGAACTTGCTCCGTAATAGATCGAGCTAGGCCCGCGGTTTAGCAGGGATGTAGGGATGATAGCCAAGCCTTAGGAAATCACCGCGAATCTCACATCCTGCCATTTGATGTCCCGTGCGCTCTTCAACGCTTCATCGAGCGTCTTGGCGCTTTCTCAACCTTCACTAGTAGCGACCATTCGTTTCTTTTCCTTTTCGGGAATGCCGAACCAGTGCAGTTCGACATAACGCCTAGAGTAAAAACGTTCGCACTCTATTAATAGGTCGCCTCCAAAGTGCGGTCGATGTCCGTTTCCTCGTCCAGTAGCGGTACCTACTTATTCGATGAGTTCTGACTGTTGTCATGAACGGCACGACTCTACAGATGAGCGATTCCGGAAGTAAGTTGTCTTCGCTTAGAATCCTTTTTCTGTTGTGATCGCCCTTCCTCTTACTAGCTGTCGGAGGTTTATAGGTGCACGTAGCTGTCGGACTCGCATCGGCGTTCTTGGTCGGACTCACTCTTGGGCTCATAGGCGGAGGTGGTTCTATATTGACGGTCCCGATTCTGGTGTATTTCTTTGGGATCCCTCCCGGGCAAGCAACTGGTTACTCTCTATTTGTAGTTGGGGCAACAAGTCTAGCGGGAGCATTTGTCTATTGGAATCGCAGGCAGGTTGCAGTTCGTGCGGCACTGTGGTTCGCGATTCCGTCGCTGCTGACGGTTTACTCAGTACGTCGCTACCTTCTTCCTGCCCTCCCCAGACAATTCATCTCACGTCTTTGATCGCTATCAAAGTCGACAGGCTCCTTATGTTGTCTTTCGCTATGGTTATGGTTTTTGCTGCCGTAGCTATGATCCGGTCTAGACATGGTTCCGGTTACAGAAGGGAGGCTGCCTGCAGTCCGCTGCCCAAATTACTTGTCTCACAAGGTCTCTAATCGGGTTGCTCTCCGGCCTTTTCGGCGCAGGTGGCGGCTTCCTCATCGTTCCCGCGTTGGTCCTTTTCGCCGGCTTGGCGATGCCAATTGCGATCGGACTTCGCTCGTCATCATTGCAGCTCGTCTCTGCTGGGATTTGTGGGTGTCCCTCAGGTCCAGAGCGGTATTAATTGGTCTCTTCTCGAACAGATTTCAGGACTTGCGGTAGTCGGAATGGTCACTGGTGGCTGGGCTAGCAGAAAACTGAATGCAGCTCATCTGAAGGTTGCGTTCGGCTGGTTCGTCCTCTCCTTTGGGATCGGCATCTTTATCAAAGAGCTATCACTTTAATCCGCTTCAGGAGTGAATCCTTTCTTCCCTTGAAGCCCCCTTTCGAGAAGGAGGTCAAACTTTGATTCGAACAATCTCGATAGAAAATTTGATTGATAAGCGGTCGAGCGAGCAGAGTTTCCAGCTTGTGGATGTTCGGTCTGCCAGTGAGTTTGCAACAGGACACATTTCCGGTGCAATGAATGTTCCGCTGGAACAAGTAATACCGTTGCTTTCCACCCTCAACATTCAAACGCCTCTGGTATTGGTATGTCAGAGCGGAAGGCGAGCTAGGATGGCTGCCGAAAAGCTTGGCTCTTACGT
>CALMAV010000462.1:0-2166 GCA_937859895.1 uncultured Bryobacterales bacterium
GATCAAAATATTGGTGCGGATCCAGCAATCCATCAGGGTGATCAACGCGAATGCCATCGAGCACGCCATCACGCAGCCAACGCAGAATCAACGCGTGCGTATCTGCGAAGACATGCCGGTCCTCCATCCTCAGCCCGACCAGCGTATTGACATCGAAGAAGCGACGATAGACCAAGTCCTGTTCGGCTGCACGCCAGAAAGCAACGCGGAAATTTTGGCGCTCCAGGAAGCTGTCCAGTTTATCCACGTCACGATTTAGTTCTTTTAACCGCTCGTCAACCGCATCGGAGATGAACGGCACCTCGGTAAAGAGCCGGTCCAGCATGCCGCGGATGACTTCCTTATCACGATGTCGCTGCACCAGACTCGCCAGGTCCGTCTCACTGGGCCGGGGCAGAAGAGTGTATGAATCGGCAATGAAGGCAAGGTAATCAGACCCGCTATCGTTGGCGGCTGGAGCCAAAACAGTTGGAAGGGACTTTGGTGCAACTGGTAGTTCGTGATCGAAGTACCGGATGAAGAAGTCCGCACCACGACGGTCTACTTTTAGTTCAGCGCAGGAGAGAGCCCGCCCATAGTGATCGCCCAGGATGGGAACCAGCGTTTTGTTTCGAACAGTTTCGTCAGGGGAGTTCCAATTGATGTCGAAGTAAGGCGCGTAACGGCTGGAAGGACCGTTCTCCAACACATCCCACCACAGGCGGTTACGACGGCCACTAATAGCCATATGGTTAGGAACAATGTCCAATACTTGTCCCAAGCCGACCTCGCCCAGATGTTTGCAGAATCGATCATGAGCGTCGGTACCACCGAGTTCCTCATTCACTTTATGGTGATCAACTACGTCGTAGCCATGTTGACTGCCCGGAGCAGCCTGAAGATACGGAGAGCAGTAGACGTGCGAGACGCCCAGGTCGTAAAGGTATGCGGCTATGTCAGATGCCTGATCGAAGCCAAAATCTGCATGCAGCTGCAGACGGTAAGTGGCGAGCGGTATTCGAGCCATTGATTCGTTGTATGATCGCCCTCCTTCGTAGATGGTTTCGCGTGATGGAGAGAGCGTTAGCGCCACGCAGTGCTGAAGAAGTAGAGAGTCATTGCGAAGCCGACGCCAATCACCAGATTGCGAATGACTTCTGGGCGAATGCGGCGAGCTAGGACCGGCCCTAGGTAGCCGCCCGCGATGCCGGCCACTGTCATGTAGAGAGTCGGACGCCAGGCAACCTGATTGGCCACGATGAAGATAGCCGCCGCAACGGCGTTCAAAGCAGCGGCAATGATCGTTTTCAGTCCATTCATTTGATGAATGTCAGTCAGCCCATAAAGCCGGAAGGCGGCCAGAAGCATAATGCCGATGCCGCCACCGAAGTAACCCCCGTAAATGGTGATTGGGATGAGAACGACCAGCATGGCACCTGTATTGGCTTCGGCGCGACCTCGCAATATCTCGTTTAACCGACCACCAAAGGCAAAAATTAATGTGGCGAAAAGGAGCAGCCAGGGAGCAACAAGCCGGAAGGCGCGGTCTGAGGTGTGCAACAGCAGCCAAGCCCCCGCAGCACCACCGAATAAGCTGATCAGGAGCCAGAGTTTCAGCAGACGGCTGTCCACGTTCTTTAAATCGTTTCGATAGGCAACGCCGCTGGCAATAGAGCCGGTCACCAGTGCAACAGTACTGGAAGCATTTGCGACAACGCTGGGTACGCCGGCAAAGACCAGTGCGGGGAAGGTAAGAAAGCTTCCGCCACCTGCAACCGAATTGATTGCACCAGCTGCAAAAGCAGCCAGCATCAGCAAGATCAGGCTTGTCACAAGTACTTCACAAATAGCACCTGATTGCCGCGTTCGTTGTACAGCAGTTCATCCGCAATCTGCCGCACCAACATAATGCCAAAGCCGCCTGGACGCAATCCCATTTGCGACCTGACCTCGGCATGATAGAGCGGGTTACCCGGGGGATTGTTCACGGCCGCATGGGCCAGCTTGCTCCAGTCGAAACCAGGGCCGGTGTCACGTAGTTGCAACATAACGGAGCGGCTGGTGCGTATGTAAGTGAGTTCAACGCCGAAGCTCGGTTCCGCGCAGCCGTGCTCCATTGCATTCGCAAGCAGTTCGTCAATTGCGACCGCCAACCGCTCGCATAGTTCACTCGGCAGATCCGTAAGC
>CALMAV010000462.1:2176-5429 GCA_937859895.1 uncultured Bryobacterales bacterium
GCATGTGGGATCGAAAGAACTCGACCACCCGCTCTTTTAAGCCAAGCTGCGGCTTCACGCACAGGCAGACCCAATTGGCCGAGAATGACCGAACCTCCACGCCTGAGACACTTTGAAAAGCTGTCTTAGCGTCTATGATGGCCATAGCGGCAAATCTAGCTTTCGAATCTCTCTCTTCATGCTGGCGAGGATGTTACCGTCAAAATTGAAGTGTATGCGATTGCTTACCGGCTCTCTAGTATTCTTGCTGACAGCTACAGCAGCTTTCCCCGCAAAGAAAGTGGTCTCTCCCAGTACGAGCGCAAGCAATGACCAGATTGATGTCGTCGCCACGATCTTCATGACCGAAGAAGAAGTAGCGCAAAAGATTGGAGCTGATCCGGGGAAAGGTATCGTGCTTCTGCAGGTGCGAGTCATTCCGAAGACAGACGCCCCAGTACAACTTAGTCCAGACGATTTTATTCTGCTGGCGCATGACGATGGCGAGCGATCAAAGCCTTTCGACCCGGCGCAGATTGCCGGTCAGGGTGCAATGGTAGTGACTGCGGCTACTGCCAAGACGAAGCAGACTTCTGGATTCGGGGGCTTTGGAGGAATGGTGGGAGGCGGAAGTGGTTCGTCCCCAGGAAATTCAAAGCCCACCACGCTCAGCACCAAAATGGACCCCAAGAGTCAGGGAAATGAGAGGCTGTTAGAGGCTCTGCAAGCCAAACAGTTCCCCCAGAAAGAATCGGTACAACCTGTGGAGGGTTACCTGTATTTCCCGCTGGACGGCAAGCATAAACTGAAAAATCTTGCCGTCCTTTACCGAGGCCAAGCGGGAACTCTCAACTTGGAGTTTCAACACTGACGGGAAGCTTAGCTAGCTTTATCGATTGAGGTGATTTTGACCGTATCGCCTTCAACCGTGCCATCAATTTTGACATTCTCGCCAGCGTGGGCAACTGCTTTGTCGCGGGATGCAGCATCGAATTTCATCACCTTGCCGTCTTTTACTAAAACAGGGTCGGCACCGCCCTTCAGGCACATATCCACCACACACTTTGTGTTAGCTGCGCTGACCTTGTCATGCTTGGCGCCACAGTGAGCGTCAGAAATATAGCCGGTTAATTCATCAGCCATCGCTCCGGTCGCGCAAAGGGCCGCGGTCATCAACGAAGCCGAGACAAGCTTCTTCATACTTCCTCCTGTTAACCGCCTAAACTTTCGCGGTTGTTTATAAGTGTACGACGAGTTTAGGCGGCAGTATCAAACTTCGAAAATAACGGGAATGATTAACGGCCTGCGCTGAGTTTGTTTATTGAGATGACGCTTCAGGTCAGCACGGATCTTCTCCTGCATCACTCCGACATCGCCGCGTTCCTCCGCACTCGAAGTTTCGAGCGTGCGCGATACTACGGTACGCGCTTCCTGCAGAAGCGCGGTTCCATCACCAGTGACAAACCCGCGGCTGATGATTTCCGGTAAGCCTTCGGTCTTGCCGGTCAGCTTGTTGATGGCGATGATGGGGAGAACAAAACCGTCCTCGGACAGATGCCGACGGTCACGGATGATGACGTCTTCCACAACGTCGTCGAGCGAACCGGAGTCGATACAGATGCGGCCCACCGTCACCTTTTCACCGCGACGTGCGCCTGCTTCATCGATCACCAGGGTGTCGCCCGTCTCCATGACAAACGACTCTTTCAGTCCGGCGAACTTCAGGTGCTGCGCCAGGGCCGCATGACGGGAGAGTTGCCGATATTCGCCATGAATGGGCACGAAATATCGAGGCTTCACCAGGTTAAGTATGAGTCGCAACTCTTCTTCGCTGGCATGGCCTGAGACGTGAATGGGCGGCTTCATAGTGCCATACACCAACTCAGCGCCACGCCGGGCAATGTGGTTCATCATCCGGTAGATCCCTTTCTCATTTCCGGGAATGATGCGAGCGCTGAATGCAGCCGTATCGCCTTTTTGCAAGTGCAAATGCCGATGGCTGTCCACCGCGACCCGCGACATGGCCGACATCGGTTCGCCCTGGGTGCCGGAGACTACAACTGCCACTTTGTCCGGCGGCATAGACATGATGTCCTGCGGACGAATCAGGATGGAGTCCGGAATAGAAAGCAGACCCAAGCTGTGAGCAATTTCAGTTACGCTCAACATGCTCCGGCCAAGAAAGGCGACCTTGCGGCCGTGCTCGCTCGCTAAATCGAGAATCGTTTGCAGACGATGAACCGAACTGCTGAAGCAGGAGATAACCAAGCGACGTTGCGCTTGAGAGAACAGCTCCTGAAGCCGGGGGCGAACTGCTCGCTCACTTTCTGTAAAGCCAGGCCGGTCGACGTTAGTCGAATCGCTCATCAGCAGCAAAACACCGCGCTTACCGTATTCAGCGAAGGTGTGCAGATCAAAAAGTTCGTTATCGGTAGGGGTGGGATCTACCTTGAAGTCGCCAGTGTGAATGATCACCCCAAGCGGGGTGGTGATAGCGACGGCCACAGCGCTCACAATCGAGTGCGTCACACGAATAAACTCGATTTCAAACGGACCCAACTTGATACGATCGCCGGCCTTAATCGGGTTCAGCTTGGCATTATCAAGAAGGTCGTGCTCGTCCAGCCGCCGTTCCACCAGCGCGAGTGTGAACTCGGTGCCATAAATGGGCAGGTTCAGGACCGAAAGAAGAAAAGGTATTCCGCCAATATGATCTTCATGGCCGTGTGTCAGTAGCAGCCCACGAACTTTGTCAGCGTTCTGCTCGAGGTAAGTGAAGTCAGGCGTTACGATATCGACACCGAGCAGTTCGGTTTCGGGGAACATCATGCCGGCGTCGATGACGATAATGTCGTCGCCGTAACGCACAGCCATCGAGTTCATTCCGAAGTCGCCGAGACCACCCAAGGGAATGATTTGAAGCTTACGATCGGACATTATTAAGGTCTAGCTCGGCGCAACTACGCGCAAAACGAGGGAAGCTCAAGCGTAACACGTGCCGTATAGTTACCAGCTATCCCAGAGCTAAGCGCCATGCTGGCCTTCGTCGGTGCTCAGCTCCGTCTTAGCAGCAGGGACCAGATTCAGGCACACTCGCCGAATAACATACCACTCTAACCCGTACCGGTGTAAGCCCAAGGTTATCCGACTAATCCTTCTCAGAGGGTCTGTAACAACACTATTCTGGACTTGAAGTTCCTGCTTCCAGCTGATCGCGTCAGCAACCACCTGAAAGGAAGCAGAGAAGGAAGGGCGGCAATGAGCACTCTAGAAA
>CALMAV010000463.1 GCA_937859895.1 uncultured Bryobacterales bacterium
GGCCAGGTCAGCGCTTCTCAACAAAGCGTTGTACTCGGTGCCATCACTGGGCGACTGCGCGATCCCGATGCTGGTTCCAACGTTCACCAATTGCCCTTGGATCAGGTAAGTCCTCTGTACAAGATCGAGTACGCGTTGAGCAATGCCCTTCGGCTCCTCAACTGTTGGAGAAGGCTTAATCAGAACGGCAAACTCATCGGCTCCCAAGCGCGCCACTGTGTCGGTTTTTCGGACGGCAGAACGTAACCGCTCAGATGCCAGGCGCAGCAACTGATCTCCTGCTGCGTGACCTAACGTGTCGTTCACTGCCTTAAATCGATCCAGGTTAACCAGCAGGATGGACACCGCTTCTTCAGGGTTTTTGGTAAGTGACTGGCTGACAATCTGTTCGAAGTGTCGCCGTGACGCTAACCCGGTGAGTGAGTCCTGCAGAACAGCTTCACTGATCTTCAGCTTCGCCATCTCATCGGAGCTGACAATCTCAAACGATGCCACGCGATGTTCACTTCCAATCGAACGCACGCGCATCCGGAGATTTTGCGTCTGCGTCTGATTCTTTAACAAAAGCGGCTTTACCGTCGCATCGCGGATCGATTCGCCAATCCTGGCCGTGGCGCTCGCCAATGAGTCAGGGTCGAGCGTCGACTTGGCAATAGTCTGAAGCACATCCGCCCCGGTCGGAGTTTCCTCCAGCGGTAATCCCAGCAGAGCAGAAACCTGACTTGTAACGTGCACCAATCGCAGTTGCGCATCAAAGATCAGCGTTCCCGCTTCTGGGTCATCTAAGGCGGCCATTGCCAACGTAGAAAGCTGCACTCCCTCGAACAACGGAGGTCCACCTGAAGCAACCAAACTCTCACCGACGCCACTTCGCTCGATTGTGCTCACAGCTATCCTGTCTAACACTGAGTGCTTTCTCCCCGGGGTCCCTCTCCCGTTTTTTGGCCGACTGCCCGTACCTGGTAGCTGGAGCCTAGCGGGTACGCTACTCTCAATTTGCGAGATACTGAAGAGACTCATGGACTGGTCAGGCTGCGCGCTAGTGGAGATGGACCCTCACATCCACAGCGGTGCTCCTGTACTTCGCGGAACACGTTTGCCGGTGAGCGCAATCATCGGTAACTTTGAGTACGGCGCGAGTATACCGGAGATTTCTGAATGGTTCGATGTGCCTCGAGATCAGGTGCGAGCGATTCTCTCTTACTTTGAGGAACACTACATTGCTGGTGTTGTTCGATAAGAACGTACCTGAGCCACTACGTAAGTTTCTGGTCGGTCACGACGTCAAAACCGTTAAAGACATGGGATGGCCTCCTCGAATTGAGAATGGCAATCTCATCAAGGCCAGTGAACAAGCCGGCTTTTCGGTCCTAGTAACGGCGGATCAGAATATCCGGTATCAGCAAAATCTGAAAGGAAGGAAACTGGCCTTGGTAGTGCTTGGATCTAACATCTGGAACGTAGTAAGAGCCCACGTTGCTCCTATTGCCTTGGCGGTGAATAGCAGCTGCCTGGCAGTTATGTCTGTATCGGAATGCCCCTTCCGCCAAAGCTTCCTTGGCCCGGCAACGCTATATGAGACCCCAAATATCCAGGGATGAACACACGTGGCCGGCTATAGCTGGCTTTAGCGAAGACTACTGAGTAAGCAAAACGCCCGCTCATCACCTTGCGCGGTCGCAGGATCGGAGTCCGTTGTGTTACCAAAGTGTCCGTAGCACTCAATCTTCCAGCCAGTTCTCGACACAAGCCGAGCCAGGCCCGCTTTGGAAAAGATCCAAAAGTTAGTCGGGTCATTATTTGTCTCTTCCGGCGCAACCAGATAGCCCACGGGCAGGCTCTCCAGCGTGTGCGCTTTTGAAGGATCGAGCTTTGCCACTCGCGTGCTCAGCAGGCAATACTTTGCTGAGTACGAAAGCTTTTCCAACGCATAAAACGGGTTCTTCAAGTGGTAGAGCAGGCCCAAAAATAACACCAGCCCGTACTCTGCACGTGGCAGAGCGAACTGCGAATCCAGATCCACCGAGTGAATACTCACTGCGGTTTTGAAATAATCCGCAAGTGCCCGGACTCCGCGCATTCCGTTGAAATTCGTCGGCGGATAATCCACCGTGTCGACCTCAAACCCCTGGCTGGCCAAAAAGAAGGACGTTGCTCCATCCGCGCAGCCCACATCCAGAATCGGACGGCCCCCTGCCAGGGCGCCCAAATCCCGAAAGCCCTCGGTCAGTATGGCATCCAGTACAGCGAAGTTCGACAGCGAGTCATATGGATACCAGCCAAACTCGCTACTTCCAATTGCTTCCTGCGCTCGAGCAAACGTGGCGCGAAAGGGCTCCGCGTCCGTCTTCAACTGGGCAATCGAGCACTCCCGAATGGCACCCCTTATTACTGATTGGGTGCCGGAAGAGGGCGCTTCGGGTCGCGGTGTACGTTTGAAAAAGTTCAGCAACTCAAGCGCCT
Organism: uncultured Bryobacterales bacterium; assembly: GCA_937859895.1. GTDB lineage: Bacteria > Acidobacteriota > Terriglobia > Bryobacterales > Bryobacteraceae > Bog-105. Next base: position 2,464 of record CALMAV010000463.1, read on the forward strand.
ACCGCTTCGAGCAGCGGCTCCCCAGCAACAACCGCAGCAGCGCTTCGAAGCTTCCCGTCTCGCCCCGCTTTTCCATCCTGTCCTTCTTTAAACTTCACCGACACCAGCTTCGACACTCCCGGCTCTTGCATCGTTACACCATACAACGACTGCGCTGCTTCCATGGTTCGCTTAGCATGCGTAATCACAATGAACTGCGTTTGCCCGGCCATCTGCCCCAACAGCTTCGTCAATCGGTCTACGTTCGCTTCATCGAGCGGCGCATCCACTTCGTCCAGAATGCAGAACGGGCTCGGGCTGTATTGGAAGATCGACATCAGCAGCGCCATGGCCGTGAGACTCTTCTCACCGCCCGACAAGAGCAGCACGCTCTGCAACCGCTTGCCGGGAGGCGAGGCAACAATGTCGATACCTGACTCGCCTAGATTGTCTTCGTCAGTCAGCCGCATCTCTCCAGTGCCACCACCGAACAGAGTCTGAAACATCTCCCGGAAGTTTGCGTTGATGGCTGCAAAGGCCTGGCTGAACCGCTTACGCGACTCTCCATCAAGCTCGCCAATAGCCTGTTCCGTATCGCGGATTGATTGCAGCAAATCTGCCCTTTGTGCCGTGAGAAAATCCTGCCGCTGCTGCGCTTCCTCGAACTCTTCTAAAGCCTGCGCGTTCACCGGCCCCAAGGCTTCGATCTTGCGCCGCACCTCTGTATATCGCGCATCTAGCTCACTTAACTTCTCAGGGACCAGCGTCGTTTCATCGACCGCTTCCAAACTCGCTAGTGAACAATCCAGCTCCTTCTGGCAGGTCTCTTCCAAGTGCCGCGAGTCCGATTCGTCCCGTGCCAGCGCGACCTGCTTCACCGAACGCCGCTCGCCCGCAAGCCGGGCCGCCGCCCGCAACCGCTTCAGATCCTCTTCCAACCCGGCCAGCCGCTCCCGCAGGTCTCCTTCACTTTCGCTGAGCTCGGCCACCAGCTCCTCGCGCTGCCCCTCCGATTCGGTCAGTCGGTCAATTCGAACAACCAATTCCTCGTTATTAGAAAGCAAGCGGGCCTTCTCCCCGCTCAACTGCTCGGTCTCGCGCAGAATGTGGGCGCGTCGATTGCGCAGCTCATTCACCTGCGTCTCCAGCCTTGCCCGATGTGCCAAAGCAGCCCGCCGCCGCTCTTCTGCGCCAGCAACTTGTGCACGCAATGCCCCATGCTCTTCGCCCGCCCGCGCCAGCGCTGCCCGCAAGTCCCCCAACTGCTCGCGTGCCGCTTCTAGTTGCGCTTCTTCCTCAGCCCGCCGCTTCTCACCCTCAGCAAGTAGCTCCTGATCGCGACGCAAAGCTTCGGCGACCTTCTGCCCATCCCGCGCTAGTCGATCCAGTTCCAGCCGCGCGTTCGATAGCCGAGTCTGTACCCGCCCATTCTCTTCAGCCAGCTTCCGTCCTTCCAGGTCTAAGGCCAGCACTTCCTTCTCCTGTGATTGCTGGCGAACCCTTAGCTGCTCTCCCTCCTCGCTCAACTTGGCGATGGTCCGTTCCAGCTCCAACAAGCGCGCCGCGAGCGCATCCAACTCGGTTTTCTTCGCCCCCTCCAACTTCTGCATCTCACGCAGCTCACGCTTCAAAGCCAGCGGACCGGCCCCGCTCTTCTTCCCCCCACTCACCGCCTGTCCGTGATAGGAGACGCCATCGTCAGTCAAAAACCAGCAATGGGGGAACTGCGTTGCAAACTCTCGTGCAATGCCACGGTCACTTGCCAGATAGCAGTAGGCAATCCGGGAAATCATCTCGGTCGGCATCCGAGTCAGCCCATTTGAAAGCCGCAGAGCATCTGTCAATCTGCGCAGGCCAGCACTCTCGGCTGGCGGCAGTGGCAACTGCTGACGCTCCGGCTGCTCGTCGCCAAACTCTACCAGAAACGTAGCCCGGCCATCTAGCTCGCCGCGCATCAGTTCCATACCACGCTCCGCTTGCGCCCAATCGGCGACTACGACATAC
>CALMAV010000464.1:0-1900 GCA_937859895.1 uncultured Bryobacterales bacterium
GGGCAACCTGCCGGATCACTCCCCCGGCTGACGGAACGCCGCTTTGTAGACGTCAATACTCAGAACTTTAACAGCGTGCTGGAGAGCATGAAGTCGTTTCTCATCGATCCCAAGCTAGCCGAAGATCCCAAGTTCGGGGAACTACAAGAAAACGCGGGTTTTCGCAGCGTAGAAGACTCCGAGCCAGATTAAATGGCATCAAAATACTGTTGATCGGCAGGGGAGTGCCCCGTAGTCGACGGTCATGATCGCAGGTCGGCACTAGGTTTTTGTCAGCCCATCTACCTCATGTGACTAGTCAGTGGCGGCTTAAATACTCAGCAGGATTACCTAACGGCAGATATGTTACCGCGAATCAAAAGATATAAAATCCGATTTGTGGATGCTCAACAACTCTTCAAGGCCGGCAAGCTTACCGAAGCTATCTCGGCCCTGAATGCTTTGCTTCGAGACAACCCTGCCGACACACGTAGCAGAACGTTTCTCTTTGAGCTTTTATGCTTTTCCGGCGACTTCGATCAGGCGGAAACCCAGCTTTCTATCCTGGAGCAGCGAGGGCGGAAAGAGTCGGTTCTTGGAACGCTGTTATACCGCTCTATCATCAGTGCAGAGAAAACCCGGCAGGAGATGTTTGAATCACGAACTTTCCCTGCTCCCGTTCTCAATAGCAAATCGACTCATCAAACCGTCTCTGGCAAATTGAACGGGAAAGAGTTTACTATGATTTCGGACCCTGATTCGCGTATCGGCGAGAAGCTCGAGGTGTTTGCAGCAGGGAACTACATCTGGTTGTCGTTTGCCGATATTGCCTCTGTTCACGTCCAGCCACCCAAGCGCTTGCGGGACCTGCTGTGGATTCCCGCTTATGTGAAGACTGGTCCGACATTTCAATCCAGGGAACTTGGCGAGGTCATCATTCCCAGCATGGCGCCGCTCTCCTGGCAACATCCGGACGAGGAAGTCCGCTTAGGCCGAGTAAGCGAGTGGTGTGAAGATGAATCGGGCAACATCGCGCCGTATGGCTTAAAGACGTTATTGGTGGATGCAGACGAGGTGCCGGTAGTTGAACTGCGCGAGTTAGAAATCAACCCGCGCCTTACAACAGTTCACCAGGCGTAGCTTCGCGGTAACTTTGCATGCGTGTCGCAAAGCTGTGTACCTGTGAACCTACTGTTCGTCGTTCTGAGCTGCGAGGCGCTGCATTACTCCCATATCCTCCAGCGTTGTTACATCACCGCTGACGTCCTTAGATGTCACCAACTCGCGAAGCAGTCTACGCATGATCTTTCCACTCCGAGTCTTAGGTAACGACTCGGCAAAGCGCACTTCTTCGGGTCGCGCAAATGGCCCAATCTCTTTGCCCACCCATTGGCGCAGCTCCTCCCCTAAAGCTTTGACATCCCCATGCCCAGCTTTCAAACTGACGAACGCGCAAACCGCTTGTCCGGTAATCGCATGCGGCTTGGCGACCACTGCGGCTTCGGCAACAGCTGGATGGCGCACCAGCACCGACTCAATCTCCATCGTGCTCAGCCGGTGTCCGCTGACGTTCATCACATCGTCAACCCGCCCAAGAATCCAGTAGAACCCGTCTGCATCCTGACGCGCGGCATCTCCGGTGAAGTAAGCGCCCGGCACTCGCGACCAGTACTGTTCCTTGAAGCGCTTAGAGTCACCCCAAACATCTCTGGTCATGCTGGGCCACGGCTCGCGCAAGACAAGGAACCCTTCGGTTCCCGCAGGTACCGGCTGTCCGCTTGCATCCACGATATCCGGTATCGTACCTGGTAAAGGCAGGGTCGCCGAGCCAGGTTTTAGCGGAGTTGCACCAGGCATAGGCGAGATCATAATCGCCCCTGTCTCGGTCTGCCACCATGTATCTACAATTGGGCACCGCCCC
>CALMAV010000464.1:1910-4988 GCA_937859895.1 uncultured Bryobacterales bacterium
GCCCCTTGCCAATCACGCGGTGATACCAATCCCAGGCTGCCGGATTGATTGGTTCGCCTACCGATCCCAGCAGACGCAGGCTCGAAAGGTCGTGCATCTCCGGCCACTTGTCACCCTGTTTTATCAGTGCTCGAATTGCGGTTGGAGACGTATAGAAGATGCTTACTTTATGCTTCTCGATAATTTGCCAAAACCTGTCGTAAGCCGGGTAGTCTGGCGCACCCTCATACATCACTGTGGTTGCTCCGGCAGCTAAAGGCCCGTAAATGACGTAGCTATGTCCAGTGATCCAGCCTATATCAGCGGTGCACCAGTAGATGTCATTCTCCTGCAGATCGAACACCCACTTCATCGTCATTTTGGTCTGCAATAAATACCCGGCAGTGGTGTGGAGAATGCCTTTGGGTTTTCCGGTAGTGCCGGACGTGTACAGGACGAAGAGAGGATGTTCCGATTCAAGATGCTGGGCATCTGAGCTTTCTGCCATGGAAAGAAGGCTCGGGTTATCATCCAGTTCCTGGTCGTTTTCGTGCCACCAAACGTCACGATTTCCCTGCATGGAAATTTCTCCCCCGGTGCGTTTGTAGACGATGCACGTTTTGACGGATACAGATTCGGTCAATGCCTCATCGACCGCCGGCTTAAGCTTAATCTCTTTGCCGCGGCGCCAGCCGCCATCAGCAGTGATGACCACGGTCGCTTGCAGATCCTGGATGCGGGTTTTCAATGCCTCGGCTGAGAAGCCGGCAAACACCACGCTATGTGTCACGCCCATGCGAGCGCAAGCCAGTACGGCAACAGCCAGCTCCGGAATCATCGGCATGTAGATGACTGCGGTATCACCGATTTCAATCTTGAGACGCTGTAGTGTTGTCGCAAAGCGACACACCATACGATGCAGTTCGCGATAGGAGATAACGCGTGTCTCGCCCGGCTCGCCTTCCCAGATAATGGCCGGCTTGTGCTCGCGAGCCGAGTTCAAGTGCCTGTCAACGCAGTTGTAACAGGCATTAATCTGCCCTTCTAAAAACCATTTTGCGTTTGGTGGATTCCACTCTAACGTCTTAACGAAAGGATGGAACCAGGTGAGTTCAGTATGAGCTAAACCGCCCCAAAACTTTTCGGGATCTGCCTTTGCCGCCTCGTACAAACCACGGTACTCTTCCAAACTTCTAACGTTGGCACGAGAGGCAAAATCTCCAGGTGGATCAAACGCTTTAGCGCCAGTCAAATTGGTGTCATCCATGGCAGGTGTTCAGCGGTCAGTGTAACGCAATGTGACCTGCTGATAAGCCCAAACTGCTGCACCTATACACTGAACTGTATGGGACTTGGGCGTCTGCTGATTGTGGCGGGATTGGCGCTCGTCTGCCTCGGGTTGCTGGTGGTGGTAAGTGGTCGGTTTAACCTGCCATTCGGTCGCTTGCCGGGTGACATTACCTGGCGAAACGGCAATACTACCGTGTACATTCCGATTGTGACGAGCATACTGCTCAGTCTTGTGGGCTCGCTGCTGCTTTGGCTATTCAACCGGCGTTGAGCGTTAGTGGACGGTACCTATTCGCTCCGGAGGCCAGAAGACAAACACGGCCTTTCCGTAGATAAAGCGGCGAGGTACAAATCCCCAGGCCCGGCTATCGTTTGATGAAATACGATGATCGCCGAGCACGAAGTACTCATCTGGCGGAACAGTACGGGAGGAGTAATTTTGGTAATCGCGATACTCCGGCGGCACATAATTTTCCACTAACTTAGTTCCGTTAACGTACGCAACGCCACCTTGTACCGACACTGTGTCACCAGGCAGCCCAATTACACGTTTGATGTAGGATTTGGTCGTATCTTCCGGATACCAGAAGACAACGGTGTCGCCCCGCTTAATCTCACCCAGTTTGAACTTGTAACTAAACTGGTTGATGAACAGCCGCTCCTGGTCAAAAAGGCTTGGCATCATACTAGTGCCCTCCACCTTGACTGGACGGTACAGAAAGAGGATGACAAGTATGGCAATCAGAACAGAGAGCAGAAGGTCACGAAACCAGACAAAGGTTGCGACCAGCATTGATCGTGACGGGTCTTTCTGAGACACCGGCTGATGCGAGTTAACGGGCTGAAATGCTGGATAGACACTTTCCTCGGAATGCCCTGTCACCTGATCCTCACTCATCTTGGTCTAACGATAATCTCCCCGAATGAAACGGTTGGGACTAGCACTCTTTAAGTTAGACGTTTCGCGGCGCTGGAAGGGCTACGACAGGGCGTGATTTTCCTATCTTCGAGTCAACCTACCGGCTCAACTCAGCTTCAGCTCTGGCCCAGTCTTCGTCTGCAAAACCGTGCTGAAATCCACGCTCAGCCCAGTAAAAGTAAGCCCGACATGAGATCTCTTCCTGCGATGGCAGCCGTGACAAACCGCCTGAAAGTGAATGGGTAACCGCTACCGGTTCGGAAAGTGGCTCAATGCTATGCGGAGTAACGCCCACAGCTGACGGCGAAGTCTCAAGAGGAGCAACTCCAGCCGCCGCTGCCATTGTCTTAACGGGTGCAAGAATTGACTGTTCGCCTGCCGGATTGTTAGAAGCGGCTGCAACACTAGTCATCTGTACCGTTCGAGTAACTTTCAACGAGGCGTTTTCCCCGACGCTCTCTCTTAGAGCTGCCGATTTCGCTGGCCCCGTGGCTCTGGCCTTTGACCCGGTGACTGGCAGCGCCGTATCGGATGCAGCGGCTCTTCCCGTTGCGTTTTGCTTTTTCTTTGTCGTTTTACCGAACGCCATAACCCATTTTAGTCAACCAAACACGGAAAGTGCCATCAATGTTTTGATACACCCTCATGCGTGGCACACTGGTGTTCCGGAAAGGCAGCGTTCATGAAAGTTGGAATACTCGGAACTGGCGCAATTGCTGACAAGCATGCCCAGGCTTACAGCCATATCGGTTTCGAAGTCGCGGCCTGCTGCAATGAGAGTGCCGCCCGTGGCAAAGACTTTGCAGCACGCTGGAGTTGCCGATTCATCCCGGACTACCGCGAACTTTGCACGTTACCTGGGTTGGACTTTATCGATGTCTGTACTTATC
>CALMAV010000465.1 GCA_937859895.1 uncultured Bryobacterales bacterium
GTACCAATCGAGGTAGCCACGAATAGGAAGGAGACCGGGCGGACTGGCGCCTCTGGAAGAAAGCGACGCCGGACTCCGTACCATTGCGGAAGGAAAAACAGGAAAGGCGCGACCAGTAGAATGGCCCCCAGATAGTCACCGAACATGGAGCCTAGCCAGGCTTGCAGGGTAGCGTCCGCGCTCAACTGAAGAGCCTGACTATGCACGAGGGAGCTGATGGAACTGGCGGTGGTACCGGCCAGCTCTAACAGGAGAAACCAGCACATGGTCCGGGGAGTCCGAACGCCAAGGGAATTGGGAAGGAGCCGGTAGGCAACGGCGAGAACGGCAAGGCAGAGTGGATCGCCGAAGCCCACCAGGAGGCTCCAGGAAAATGGCAGCCCGGCTTGTGTGCACACATAAACAGCGCTGAGATACGAAGGGATGATGGCCCATTCGAAGCCGAGGGCGAAAAGCAGAAACTCGCAAAGAGCGATGGGCAGGCAGACTGTAATTTCAGGGTGCCAAGAACCGATTGCAAGCGGGATGCGCGTGAGCGAATAGCGAACGAACAAATCTCCCGATAGAACTGTGAGCCAGGTGAAGGCGAACCAGCACATTAGGAAGAGGAGAAGTTTCGGATTGCGCCATCCCCAACTCTTAACGAGGAGCGAAAAACCGATCGGGTTCCAGGTCGATGCATTCGGTGGATGTGATTTCAGAGCCATGCTGGACCGTGTTGTTCCCAGCAAGTAAGTGAGATTTAACGGGGAGAAATCGCCAGAAATCTATACGCTGCGGCTGCGAGAGCTCAGGGGTAGTCGGATCAAAAAAGTAGCAGAGCGTGGAAACTATTTGTAAAGTTTTTGATCGGAACGCCGATACCTATCACAGGCAAGTTTATGAAACTTCCAACAAAGATTCGATTCACTGCAAGCTGTATGGTTTTGATGTGTTCCGGGATCCTGACTCCGCTAGCCTCGGCGGATCCGAGACGAGTCACCGAGCAGGAAGGAATGCGAGCAGTAGTTCAGAAAGTGAGCCCGACTTATCCTGCGATGGCCAAACAGCTCAAGTTAGAAGGGCGCGTGGTGGTGGACATGACAGTGGGAGAAAACGGCGCGGTAGAGAGCGCGGATGTTGTGAACGGGAATCCGATTCTGGCGAGCGCAGCAAAAACGGCAGCCAAGAGCTGGCGCTTTCAACCTTTCCAGGAAGATGGGAAGTCGTCGAAGGCGGTTGTTCGCGTGAATTTCGACTTTTCCAATTAGCGGAAACCTCTGAGCGTTGGGCGCAAGGAGGCAGTAACACGGCAAGTGAGGAAGAATGACAGTTAGTAAGAAGCTGATGGGCGGCAGCATTGTCGTGCTGTCGCTGACAGTGGTGCTGAGCATAACTTCGTTGTATAGCGTTGAGTCGCTTGGCAACGAGTTATCTCACACGGCGTCGGTAACGGGCCGTAGTCTGGAAGTGGCTGGCGGTATTGCGTCTGACGCATCCAACATGTTGAGTGCTGAGCGGGGACTGCTGCTCCGACTCGCATTGGGAGACCAGAGCACGGCACAATCGCTTCACCAGCAGTTCAGTTCTTCTGCTGAAAAGCTGCAAGCTGATGTAACGCAGTTACGGCCCTTGCTGAGCGGAAATGACCGGAGCGGAGATAGCCTTCAGGCCGCGCTGGCTTCGTGGGTACCTGCTGATGGCGAGATGTGGGAGCTATGCAGTAAACAGGACTACCAGGGAGCGTTCAAGATTTTTGACGAGAAAGTATCGCCCATGGCAGGAAAAATGCAGCAGGCGGCAGCCAATATCGTTAGTCTGCAGCACAGGTCGCTGGAGGAAGAGAAGACCCGTGCGCTGGAGTTGCCGGTGCAGAGCCGCTGGGCAGCTATCGTGCTTCTAGCGCTGTCACTTGTAACGGGAGCAGGGATGTTGTGGATTGTGCGTGAGGTGACAGGGAAGCTGCGAGAGATGGCTCTACGGATGGCAGATACTGCGCAGGAAGTGATCCAGGCTTCGAACCAGATTTCTCACCTGAGCGAGGAGCTTTCTCGTGGGGCTGGAGAGCAGGCAGCGTCACTGCAGGAAACTTCTGCGTCGAGTACAGAAATCAATTCCATGACGCAGCAGAACGCACAGTTTGCCCAAGCATCGGCGGCTATTGTGGGCGACGTGAACGAGCAAGTGAAGGAAGCGAATTCCAAGTTAGAGCAGATGATCTCGAGCATGGAGAACATCACTGTGTCGAGCAAGAAGATTGCGCAGATCATTACGGTGATCGAGAAGATCGCCTTTCAAACAAATTTGCTGGCGCTGAACGCGGCTGTAGAGGCAGCGCGGGCCGGGCAAGCCGGACTCGGCTTCGCCGTGGTAGCCGAAGAGGTCAGGACGCTAGCCGGCAGCTGTTCGGAAGCGGCGCGAGACACCGGCAATCTGATTGCGGCAGCGGTCTCCAGTTCCAACGACGGGAGCGCGAAGCTGAACGATGTAGTAGCTGTGATTTCGGCTATCACGGCTAACACAAGTAAAGTTCATCAGATGGTTTCCAGCGTTACTGCAGCAAGCCAGGAGCAAGCTAAAGGTTTTGCACAAATCTCCGACGGGCTGACACGAATGGAAAAAGTAACTCAGCGTACGGCAGCCAGTGCGAACGAGGGTAGCGCTGCCAGCCGCCAGATGAGCGCACAAGCTTTCGCCCTACAGGATGCTGTGGAGCAGCTGCGGAGCATGGTGGAGAGTTCAAGCGCGGTTGACATCCCGGCTTACGCCTAAGAAGATTTCTTCGCGGACCGTTAGGCGTCGATCGCGGGAAGGGTTCGGATCGTGCCATCATTTCAGGTAGACATGGCTGAACTGAAAGAAGGCGACCAGGCTCCCGAGATCTCGCTGCAGACGCATGCAAGTGAGCCGTTTACGCTCTCTTCCCTGAAGGGCAAGAACGTGATCCTGTATTTCTATCCGAAGGCAGACACGCCGGGCTGTACAAAGCAAGCTTGCTCGTTTCGTGACGCGGGGGAGAAGTTTTCGGCAGCTAATACGGTGATTGTTGGTGTCTCACCGGACGCATCTCCAGCACAAGCTAAGTTTCGCGCCAAATTCAACCTGCCATTTGCTCTGCTGGCTGACACAGAGCACAAAGCCGCAGAGGACTATGGCGTCTGGGGCGAGAAAAGCATGTACGGGCGCAAGTATATGGG
>CALMAV010000466.1:0-329 GCA_937859895.1 uncultured Bryobacterales bacterium
GTCTTCGATCATCTTTCGAATACCCGGGACGCCGCCGGGCAGATCACGCAGTAGATCGAACTGGCTTCGCTTATCGATGCCGATATTCGGGTACACCGGCCACAACAGGACGCTGTCAATGCCACCGTAACGCTTGTTCAAATCGTCAAGAAAGCGATCGACAGTATAGCGGCGCTCCACGGGATCGTAGAAGTAGCGATCTTCCACCATGGCCTGCGGTTGAATGAAGCTGCTCTGGCCCCAGCGCAGGTCCGGGCGAGCATACGCCTCTCCGGTGAGACCAGCGCGTACCCGCCGTTCGGCTCTCCAAGTAGTGATGTCTTGCAGCC
>CALMAV010000466.1:339-6101 GCA_937859895.1 uncultured Bryobacterales bacterium
CCGCTTTGGCCGGACCTGGGATTTGTTCGTTTTGTGGTGGATACTTCGTATCCTGCGCGAGCAGGTATCCGCAAACACTCGCCACTGTGGCAATACGAATCAAAAGCTGCGAACGAACGCTTTTCATACGGGGTAACTGGGCGGCTCAGATCAGTCTACTGAAAAGCTGGGAGAGAACTTTTTAGGGGGATAAGATCCCGGCAAGTTAGGCTGGTTCTGTGCATCGTCAAAAGCGTCGCATCAAACTCGCCGCCAGTTTGGCCGCTGCTATCTCGGTCTGGATAACAGCGTCATTCGGGGCGCAGCGACACCGCAAGCAGGATGATCCTAAGAATCAAGTACTGCCTCTTCCACGAGAATTACCCATGGCTCTGGCGGCTGACACTGCCGGTCTTGACTTCCATGTTTCTCCGCTGCTGAGAACAGGAGGTTTGTCGGCGCAGATACGTAGCAGTCTGGGGACAATGATTCGCGATACCCACGGGGAAACCATCGTCAAGCTGCGGGCCTTTGTCTCCGGAGCTGGCGATGCGCGTCGTGTCCAGTCCGAAGTTTCCACCATGTTCTCTGAACATAAACTTCCCTTGCCTGTGCTGACCATTCTGCAGGTGGGAGGTTTTGGCGAGGATCGGGCGGCGGTGGAAATGGAGGCTGTGGTTTCCACTCGACGGAACTTGAACCCGAATGGTCTGGTTTTCTTTTCCGGCGAGAGCGGAGGGAGTCTACCGCTGGCGCTGGAACATTTGAGCAAGAGTATCGACGCAGCTTCGGTACCGAAAAGCAGTGTGCTGCAGTGCAGCTGTTTTGCGGCTCGGCTGGAAGACGGCGCTGCTGCGAGGGCATTGGTGAGCGCAATCTTTCCGGAGGCGGCCATCAATGTAGTGCAAGCACTACGCGATCCGGCGGATGATTCTGCTACGTGCGAAGCCATCGGGCAATTGCGAAAGGCACCCGCGAATGGCTCCTTGCTAGTGATGGCCGATGCGCGGGCGGCGTTGGTTAGCGCACCTCGGCTGGTGTTCACTGGGATGCAGTTGACGTTCGGAAATTACCTGGATGATGCGCGGGAAGCCTTCTCGCGATTGCAGCGGGCAGCTTCTGGCATCGAAGGCGCGAATACACCGGTGCGAGTAGACGCCTTCGCACTCGACAAGGTGGCTGCTGCCGCTCTGAGCAAGACCACCTCTGTACCAGCGAGCACGTTTACCGTGAACGCCGTAGAGGGCTTGCCGTCGGTGGATGCCTCCTCAGGGATCGAGGCCGTCCTGGCGCCTGCAAGCGCACAAGGGACTCCGCCTACACGCTAATGGCCATGCCTGCAGGAGCGAACCCGAGTCGGCCCTGTATAATTTGTTATCAGGCACCCCTGAATAATGCAGTTTCGTACGCCGTCGCAAGCGGTCGCTTTGGCTGTTGCGGCCCTTTTGCTTCCTCCCTGCCGCGCGCAGGATCCAAAACCGGCAGCACCTCCTACTCAGCAGCCACCAAACACGTCCTCTGGTCAAACAACTGTGGCGCCACCACCTCCAGCTCCGGCCGGAGACAAAGCCCTTAAGAACACAGGAGGCGACAATCCCCCGATACGCGTCACGGTCAACGAGGTGATTGTGCCGGTAACAGTAACGGATGAGAAAGGCCGCTTTGTTTCCGATCTCGAGCAGAAAGACTTTCAGGTTATGGAGGAGAACAAGCCGCAGACGATTCGCTTCTTTACGCGCGAGCGAAGCCAGCCTGTTGTGATTGGCTTTCTGCTGGACATGAGTACATCGAGCCGCGTCCACTGGAAAAATTTTCAGAATGCTGCGACCGAGCTGATTCAAACGCTGCTGACGGGCGATAAGAAGTATGCCGGTTATCTAATCGATTACGCGCAGGACGCGGAAGTTGCCGTCAACACCACTAGCGACCCTGAGCCGATGGTCGAGAAAATTCGAAAGTTGAAGCCGGGCGGCGGATCGGCGATGTTCGACGCCATTTATCTTTCCTGCACCAGCCGCAAGCTGGTTCATGGGGAGCCGGTTGAGCCCCGGCGGATCGTGGTGATCATAGGCGACGGGCACGACAACGCAAGCAAGCATTCCCTGCAGCAGGTGATTGAATTGGCGCAACGCAACCTGGTGACTGTGTATTGCATCAGCACGCAGGCATTTGGCTTTGCCAATGCCAGCGATGATAACCTGGTGCGGCTTGCGCAAGAGACGGGAGGTCGTGTTGTATACCCGCTAGGCGACGTGTACAAGGACACCGACGGTTATCTCTCGCATCCGTCTGATGATGGAAACTACGCGCTGACGGTCGGAACAGGCGCTTACCGCTCTGTAGTTGATGGGCGCATGTATCATGCCGTGTCTGATATCGCCGGCGAAGTAACAACGCAGTACATCATCCGCTACATCTCTGACAATCAGTCCGAGAAAGCCTACCGGAACGTGAAGGTGACGGTGGATCTGGGTAACGTAAAAGTGCGCGCACGTAAAGGCTACTATGCGGCGCAGTAATCACCCCTGTTAGCTTTGCAGTTGTATGGAGCCGACTTATCAAATCGGGGACTTTTCGATAACTAAGATCCCGGAACTAACTCTGACGGACTTTGCTGCGACAAAACTCCTTCCAAACCTAGATCCGAAGCTGTTGAGCTCTCACCCTAGTTGGATGGACCAGAGATGGTTCGACGCGGCAAGCGGGAATGTTCTGCTAAGCGTGCACACGTGGTTAGTAAGAACACCGCATCACGTGATCTTGATCGACACGGACGCAGGCAACGAAAAACCGCGACCGTCAATGCCTATGTTGGATCAGCTTCACGAGCCGTTTCTCGAACGACTGAGGGCTGCCGGCGTTGAAGCCGATCAGGTTGACTATGTGCTGCTCACTCACTTGCATGCCGACCATGTTGGCTGGAATACGCGCATTGCCGGAGAGACATGGGTTCCTACTTTTCCTAACGCCACTTATATTTTTTCGAAGCTGGAGCAAGAGTACAGCGCTGGTTTAGCTAAAGACGACGAGGGCGTGCAGATTGCTCGAGCTAAGGCAGGCTTGGGAGAGCCTGTACGCACGCCAGTTGCTGGCGTTTATGCGGACAGCATTGCACCGATTCTCGAAGCTGGGCTCGCCAAGCTCATCAATGTTGACGGAGTGAGGTGCTGGACGGCATCTTCTTCCATCCAACCCCGGGGCACAGTATTGACCACGCTGCCATTAGCCTGAGATCCAACGGCAAGGAAGCTCTGTTTGGAGGCGACGTTCTTCACTCGGAGATCGAAATTTATCAGCCGGATCTGATCTCGATGTTTTGCGAGTTTCCGAACTCTGTGCAGAGGTCGCGAGAGTGGCTGCTCGCCCACGCTGCCGAAGCGAACGCTACCTATTTCAGCAGTCATTTCTCTGGCTCATCCTCGGTCGGATCTCCCACAGTAAAGATCAGTTTTCGTGGCACTCAGCTTGAGCAACTTCTTCGGTAAGGGTTCTTTACACGTATACTTCCAGATGCCATCGTTGACGGCTAAGATTCTGGGCAGACAACAGATGAGTTGCAAGAAAGGTTTCCCTCACTTTCCCTTGCGCAAATTGAGCGATTGATCGAATTTGCCCATACCAAGCGAGCTCAGCACCAGCCCTGAAAGTGCTACTGGACGAACACCTAGATCAGTCACTTCGAAAGCTGCTTGGCCAGCATGAAATCGTTGTAGTGTCAGCCATTCAACTATCTACCTTAGAAAGAGTCTGCCGAAGGTCATCACTGCTATTGGCAGTAGCGCTCCTGGTTCGTTTCAGGTTGGAGATTGTGGCACATTCAGCCGTAAGAAGCGCTGGCGAGAGAGTCACCGTAAGGCTGCGATGCGGACATCTCTGCTCTTAAAGCGTCAGCTTGCGCGGCCAGTAAGCGATAACCAACAAGCGTGAGTATGCCTATAAACGACCCTGCTAAGGTTCAAAGCAGGGCGTGATAAAGGCACCCCGTGAGGCTTGCGACCATCGTCGAACGACTTGTCCCGAAACTGGAGGGACGACCGCCAATCACCGAGTCGACAGTGCCAAGGATGCCTAGCGACGGCGCTACTGAAGCAATGATGGCCAAATGTTGTAATCGGCTCTCTAGTTTGAGACTAGTAAGCCGAGCTTTGCGCTCCATCGCTCGTTCGACAAAGCCAAATAAGCCGGGAGCGATAGGCGCCTTCGGTTCGGGCTCGACGACCTGCATGCTCAAAGTATCAGCTTTGCCTTGAAGGTAAAGCTGACTCAGCCTTGCCGGCAGACCGACGCCCCAGCCGAGCAGCATCGGCATCAACCCAAAGTAAATACCGCGACTAACCCCTGATCGTCCAATCATCGGGCGGATGAACAGCACCGCAAACAACAACCAGCAGTGATAGAAGGGTGCCGAGAAAACCCAACATTGGAGCCACGCGCGAGATGATCTCTAGATCTAGCAACCCTAACCGAAGTTCAATGCCAACTTGGCGTGCTTTGCGTTGCATGGCCCTATTGACGAAATCAGCAGGAGTAGCGATGACCACCGTAGATCTCCCTGCGAATAGCTCACATCTGCTGGTGAGCGAGACCGGTCGAAAGCGATGCAGTCGGTGGCTCAACCTGACGCTGGGCATCAAAGGTTGCACGTGGGTCGCGAGCTGAGGCTTTGCCGCCGTAGTAGATGCCGAGACGCAGGCTCAAGCTGGCGAGAGAACCAAGAATACCACTAGTTATCCGCTTGGCCCTGGATTTACCGGGCATTAAGGAGACCAGCGTTGCAGCAATTGTAAGCACCTTGGCGGTTTGCCACAGTGTTCCGCTTAGGCCACCCTGCAGAGGTCGACCTACTCGCTCGATCCGCTTAGCATCGGCTTCGAGCGCCATGCTGACACCCAGTTCCAAGACCTTACCCATCAGGCCGAACCGCTCAACAGTGACGGTTTCTTGCTCATTTAAGTCGAAGAGTTCAAGAAAAGAAGCGGCCGCAGCAGTTCCCGAAGCCAGGAACAACACCGGCATGGTTCGATATGAGTGCTGCCAGAGCGGTACCGCAGTTTGCGAGATGAGAACGCCGGTGTAGCCGGAGAGCCCCAAGCCAAAAACGCCAGAGATGAGACCAAAGACACTGGCTAGCGGACGAAAGATCTTGGGTCCGTATGGCAAAACAGCAGCGGCTCCTGCAGCAGTCGAGAACACCGTCAGAATCCACGACCCCATGCTCATGGGCGACGAAGGACGAAATACCCGAAGCATATTGAGGAAGCGCTCCGGTCTGCCGAGGTCGTGAATCAGCAGCGCGGCACTCACGGCGCCACCGAGCGTTCCGATCCATCGTGCCTTCGTGACAAGCCCGCCCATGGTCTTCGGTGCTGTCAGTTGCACCACTGCACCCAAGGCAGAACTTACGCCAGTGACGCCGCCGACATAGAAGTAGGTGGCAATGGACCAGATCCAAACCGGCTGCTTGAGAAGCGGCGTGTCGTAATAAGAGGGAGCAGACTGATCCTGTTTGCTAGGGATATACGGGTACGACTTCGATTGCAGCGCGACGTTGTAGTTGGCCGACTGTGTCTTCTGCCCGGATGCTTCGCCGGTCAGTGTGCCGAGTTCGGCACTAATATTTCTGCCGTCGTCGTAGCTCTTGATGCGTTGCTCGGCATCGCCGTCCCCATTAAGGTTGGCTCTCATACGTGCTCCCCGGCGCTCTTGCCTAGGAGTGCCGATGCCAGCGCAACTGCGGTGACTCCCAGTGCAGCCCATCCGGCAGAAACCCAACTCTTATTGCC
>CALMAV010000466.1:6111-8624 GCA_937859895.1 uncultured Bryobacterales bacterium
GGGCAAGTTGTATACCTCTGGCTTATCCACCAGGAGAAAGAATGCGTTCAGGCCGCCAGTTCCCGGCTGGCTCTCCGCATCCTCACCGTACAGATAAGCTTCGTTGGTTCCAAGCTCGTGTAAGGTCTCGACGCGCTTGCGAGCCCGGGTCCGCAACTCGTCCACATCACCAAACTGAATAGATGCAGTAGGGCAAGCTTTCGCGCAAGCCGGTTGCATATCGTCTTTCTGGCGGTCATAGCAGAGCGTACATTTCCATGCCCGGCCATCATCATGGTTGCGATCAATCACACCAAACGGACAACCGGAGACGCAGTAGCCACAGCCATTGCAAATATCGGGTTGCACATAAACAGAGCCAAACTCGGTGCGGATGATAGAACCGGTGGGGCAATTTTCCATGCATCCGGCGCGCACGCAATGCTTGCAGACATCGGACGCCATCAGCCAGGAGAGGCCGCCGTTGTCTTGCGTGCCGAGCGGAACCGGCCGCTCAATAAAGCTCACGTGCCGCCACGTAGAAGCTCCCAAAGCGACCGTGTTGTCATATGACATGCCCGTGAAGTGGTAGCCGTCGTCGGGCAGCTGATTCCACTGCTTGCATGCCACCTCACAAGCTTTGCAGCCAATGCAGAGCGTCGTATCAGTAAAGAAGCCGTTTGCCATTTATATACGGATCCGTTCGAATTTAAGTCTGCGGTCCCTGTTTAGAGAGAGGCGCGTGGATGTTGTGTTTACCGACCGGGCGATGCTGGGCTTGCGGCAAATCACGTTCAAGTTCACCCGGATTAACCCCCGCGTGCATCCAATGAGGTTTGGTCTTGTCGCGACGGCCAGCACGAATGCCACCCGTTAGCGCCTTCGATTCCATGATGCTGGTGTTAGGGTCCGCCTGGAAGGCTAGCAGTTCATTGGCTGAATCACCAACGCTTAAGCCCCGATTGCCCCAGTGATAGGGAAGCCCGATTTGATGCACCCAACGCCGACCCATGCGGAGCGGCTTCATTCGGTTTGTCACCAGAACTCGCGCTTCGATTTCAGCGCGCGCTGAAGAAATGGTGGCCCAGTCGCCGTTGGAGAGCCCGTGTTCAGAGGCCAGTTCAGGCGAAATCTCGCAGAACATCTGCGGCTGTAACTCGTTCAACCACGTCAGCCAGCGAGACATGGCTCCCGAGGTGTGATGCTCGGTTAACCGGTATGTCGTAAGAACATACGGGAAATCGGGATCATCGTAGGGCCGTGCAAACTTGTTGTCGCCACGTGGATATTCGATGCGAACCGGATTGCACTGCTGGCCATAGAGAGCGTTATGGACCGGCGACTCCAGTGGTTCGTAGTGCGTCGGAAGCGGTCCTTCCTGCAAACCATTGGGCGCGAAAAGCCAGCCCTTGCCGTCTGGCTGCAACAGAAAGGGATCATCGCCAGAGATGGTGTCAAGCCCCTGAGAATCAGGAGCAGCACGGTAGTCAGGCCGCTTTGGTTTGATAAAGTCAGGCTCATCGTAGCCCGTCCATTTTGCAGAAGCTTCGTCCCACCACACCAGCGCTTTCCGCTCAGACCAAGGTTTGCCGGCCGGGTCGGCGGCCGCCCGGTTATAGAGAATGCGACGATTCGCAGGCCAAGCAAACCCCCAGTCCGGACCGTAGTGGTACTTGTCAGTGGCCGCGCCACGGGCCGCAGCACGATTAACACCCCCCGCGTAAATGCCGGAGTAGATCCAGCACCCACAGGCCGTCGAGCCATCATCTTTCAGGTCTGTGTATCCCTTTACCGGGATAAGGTCCGCCGTGGTGTACCCGTTGATTTCCTTCAGCACCATCTCCGCGCTAGGCTCATCGAGCGATCCATGCGTAGGATAGTCCCACGTCATATCCTTAATCGGCTGATCCTTGGGATCGGCTGAATCTGCGTAAAGCTCTTTCAGACGCTTGCCCAAGTGATAGACGAAATGCAGTTCGCTACGTGCGTCACCCTGCGGCTCCACCGCCTGATGGTGCCATTGAACAAGTCGCTGCGTTTGAGTGAAGCTCCCGTCTTTCTCGGTGTGAGTGGCTGCCGGGAAGAAGAATACTTCGGTCGCAATTTCTTCGGTCTTCACTTCGCCGCTGTCATGCTCAGGAGAAGCTTTCCAGAACTCAGCGGTTTCAATGAGAGAAAAATCGCGAACCACTACCCACTGAATGTTGCGCAAGCCTTTCCGCTGCAAGCCGGCATTAGGTGAGCCGACCACCGCGTTCTCGCCCATTACCAGATAGCCGGTTAGGTTTCCATCCGCCATGTTAGCGACGGTAGTCATGTGCGAGTGGTCGCCCGTCATCTTGGGGATATGATTGAAGCAGTAACCGTTCTCTTTCGTAGCAGCCTTGCCATACCAGGCTTTCAGCAGGGAGGTGATGTACTTCGGTGTCTCGGTCCACCAACCCGAGCGAGGAGTGTAGTTTCCAATGTACTTGTCAAGCGAGCTGTCTGTGCCGGACTTCGGCATGGGGATGTAGCCGGGCAGCAGGCTAAAC
>CALMAV010000467.1 GCA_937859895.1 uncultured Bryobacterales bacterium
AGTAAATTATTTTTTCCGCCATAAATCATCAGTTCGAGTTTCCAAAAGTCGTGGGCTTCTGATGCTTTGTCCAAAAGATGTCCTGCCTACCTATGCGGGTCCTAAGAAGGAAACCTGAGTACCGCATTGTTATGCTTCTCATTGCCAAACCTGTAAGCGTAATGTAATGAGTCACTTACAAATTCAACTTGTCACTCGGCCTATGAGTGTGCTAAAACTACGAAAGGCAAGCCGGTCTCACTGCTGAGGCTGGCAACCTAAAACTTCAAATCAAAGCTAGTGAACAAAATCACTGGAGGTTCTTAAGTATGGATATTCGTCCGCTACACGACCGCGTCGTAGTCAAACGGGTTGAAGAAGGCGAGACTATGCAAGGTGGTCTCTACATCCCCGATTCGGCAAAAGAGAAGCCCCAACAGGGCCAAGTAGTGGCAGTCGGCAAAGGCAAGCGCGACGATGCCGGCAAGATCAACGCCCTGGACGTCCAGGTTGGCGACCGCATCCTGTTCGGCAAATACTCTGGCAGCGATATCAAGCTGGATGGCAATGAGTACCTGATCATGCGCGAGGACGAGATCCTTGGCGTGTTCACTAACGGCGCCTCATCCGCAAAAGCATAAGCACTAGGAACAAGGAGGATATTAATGTCTGCAAAACAAATCGTTTATAGCGAAAATTCCCGTCAGGCGATTCTGCGCGGCGTCAATCAGCTCGCTGATGCCGTGAAGGTGACGCTCGGTCCGAAGGGCCGCAACGTAGTTCTCGAGAAAAAGTTCGGCGGCCCCACCATCACCAAAGACGGTGTCACGGTTGCCAAAGAAGTTGAGCTGAAAGATCCGCTGGAAAACATGGGCGCCCAGATGGTTCGTGAGGTTGCATCCAAGACCTCCGACATCGCCGGCGACGGTACCACCACTGCCACCATCCTGGCCCAAGCCATCTTCCGCGAAGGCGTGAAGTCGGTTGCCGCCGGTGCCAATCCAATGGCTCTGAAGCGCGGTATCGAAAAGGCTGTCTCCACGGTTGTTGAGGAAGTTAAGAAGTTCTCCAAGCCCGTCTCCGGTCCTGAGATTGCACAGGTTGGCACCATCTCCGCAAACGGCGATGCCACCATCGGCAACATCATTGCCGAAGCCATGCAGAAGGTCGGCAAAGACGGCGTCATCACTGTTGAAGAGTCGAAGACCATGGTCACCGAACTCCAGACCGTTGATGGTATGCAGTTTGACCGCGGCTATCTCTCGCCTTACTTTGTCAGTGACCCCGAGCGCATGGAAGCCGTGCTCGAAGACCCTTACATCCTGATCCACGAAAAGAAGATCAGCAACATGAAGGATCTGCTGCCGCTGCTCGAGCAGATTGCTCGCGCGGGCAAGCCGCTGGTTGTAATCGCCGAAGAAGTCGACGGCGAAGCACTAGCAACTCTCGTAGTGAACAAGCTACGTGGCACCTTGAATGCCTGTGCCGTGAAGGCTCCTGGCTTCGGTGATCGCCGCAAGGCCATGCTTGAAGACATCGGTATCCTCACCGGTGGCCGCGCTCTGATGGAAGAGACTGGCATCAAGCTCGAAGGCGTCAAGCTGGAAGACCTGGGCCGTGCCAAGCGTGTCACCATCGACAAGGACAACACCACCATCGTGGACGGTGCTGGTACCGAGAAGAACATCCAGGGCCGCATCAAGCAGCTCCGCGCTCAGATCGACGAGACCACTTCGGACTACGATCGTGAAAAGCTCCAGGAGCGTCTGGCCAAGCTCGCCGGTGGCGTTGCCGTAATCAAAGTCGGCGCCGCGACTGAGACCGAAATGAAGGAAAAGAAAGCCCGCGTGGAAGATGCTCTGCATGCTACCCGTGCGGCTGTGGAAGAAGGCATCGTGCCCGGCGGTGGCGTTGCGCTGCTCCGTGCCGGTAAGGTCCTCTCCAGCTTGAAGGGCGACGGCGACGAGCAAATTGGCGTCGACATCATCCGCAAGGCAACGGAAGAGCCGCTGCGCCAGATCTCTGGCAATGCCGGTTACGAAGGCGCCATCATCATCGAGAAGGTTCGTGCCAGCGAAGACAACAACTTCGGCTTCAACGCTGCTACCGGCGTCTACGAAGACTTGGTAAAGTCCGGCGTTATCGACCCTACCAAGGTGACCCGTTCGGCCCTGCAACATGCCGCTTCCATCAGCGCCCTTATGCTGACCACCGAAGCCATGATTTGCGAGATCCCCGAGAAGAAGTCTGCTCCAGCTCCTGCCGGCGGCCATGGCGGCCCGGATATGGACTACTAAGCTAGTCTTCAACCCAAAAGAAAGCCCGCCCGGTGCTCAGGCATCGTGGCGGGCTTTCTTTTTGTTGCGAAGAGCGCTTGCGAACATCTCTTTGCTAGCTTCCGTTCTTCATGCTCTTGCCATACCCGTAAAGGTTCGTGTGTTCGTGCGGTAAATTACAAGGCGGCACATGCCAGCCTGTACTTACTGTGGAAGAGATGTTGCTCCTGATGCTCGAAGATGCCCTTCCTGCGGCAAGCATAACCCTGCCGCATGTAAAGGCTGTTTGCGGGTGGTCACTATCCTGGTGGGACTTGAATGCTCAGTCCGATTCTTTTGATGATTGGATCTGGAGGTAGCTGAACTCGTGGTTAATATGTCTGTCGCCAAGCACGGCGATCATTGCAGCTGCCTCGGTCATCTCCACCTCTGGCTGACCGCTGAGCAGCGGTATCAGTCCGAGAAATCAATATGCATTTATGCCTTAACGCGATCACAGCCGAACAGATCGAGCGTGGTCCAGCCGAGTGCGCCGGCCTCGCGCTCTCCGCGGTCAAGCCGAAGCAGGAGCTTCTCGCCGAGGCTCCTCAGCACTTCTACTCCGCATCTTCCGACGAATGTACGTTCAAGCTTTCGGGCGAAGGACCTGCCTAAGCTTTGGTTCTACACTGAGCCACAAAGAGTAAAGTTTTAATTGTTTCAGCTGAGTTCATCCATACTGCTCAATACCTGTCGTTCTAAATCCTTACGAATGAAGAAATGGGCTTCGCTTCTCAATCTTTGTACCTCGTCCCGTAGCGAAGGAATTCGACCGGTTGCTTTTGCTCTCATCAGGACGCCAGGTACGCCCACAACGTTAAGTCACTACGGCCATAGCGAATATCGTCAGCTAACTCTTCGGACTCATAGTGTCGTGGAATGGCACGCTGGCCTAAGATACCTGCAAACTGCTCCCTGCTCAGGCCTGCTAACTCGCAACCCTTTCCAAAGGACAAGAGACTCTGGATGTAGAGTCCAACAGCCAACTCTATTCGCAAGCGAGGTTCGATCTCACTCTCTGGCAGCCGCATTCGGTTCGTTATCGAATCAGGGTGTGCAGCGTGATAGATATGATTACCTCTTTCCATTCTCTCGCTGAATCGGTGCCTCATGATCCTTGCTCACAAGCTCTGACCGAAGCTTCAATGCCGCCTCTAAATCCGGGTTCAAACTTAATATTTGCCGCAAGACTTCCAGCGCCGCTGGCCTGTGCCCCTCCATTTGTTCGGCCAGTGTCAGGTTCAGCCCGGGCGCTTGCAAGCCGGGGTTGATCAGCAATGCTTTCTGCCAGAGCGCGATCGCCTCGTTAAGATTGCCTCCTCGCGCCAAGTGTGTCGCCAGATTTGTTAGTGCAGTTAAGTCTTGGGGCTCACTCTTCAACGCTTCTCGGTAAAGCGCTCCGGCCCGCGACGTGTCCCCCAGTAGATCTTCGCTGTACTCCAACTGCGTCGCTACTGCCCCATCACCCTGCCCGCTGGACCACACTGCCTGCAGTCTTTGATGAGCCTGCTGAATGCTTGCGGCATCACCTCGAATCGTTGCTTCGTTCGCATACGCCAACGCAGCATCGCGATCAGTTGCGCGAGCTGGCCAGAAAGCTACCAGCTTCTCTGAATGACTAGTCTGGCC
>CALMAV010000468.1:0-610 GCA_937859895.1 uncultured Bryobacterales bacterium
ACCTGCTCCGGCTCCAGCACCTACTCCGGCACCTATCAACTCCGTGCCGAATGGTTGGGTCTCCATCGTCTCAAAGAACAGCGGTAAGTGCATCCAGGTACAGTCCGATTCGACTGCTTCGGCTGCGGTCTTAATTCAAGCAACCTGCGCTAACATCGACAGTCAGAAGTGGAAGTTCTCAGACGCAAAAGCCGGCTACAAGATCATCAGCAAACGAAGCGGACTTGCCATGGACGTGGCCGGTGCATCCACGGTGGATGGCGGATATCTGATTCAGTATCCCTACTACGGAACGCTGAACCAGAACTTCGTGGTTCTAAAGACATCCGATGGCTATGCGTCCATCATGTGCGTCTACAGCAGAAAGATGATGGATGTGACGGGTGTCTCCAAGGCAGACGGAGCCACTATTCAACAGTGGCAGTCAAACAACGGCGATAACCAGAAATGGTCATTCATTCCCACTAGGTAGTAACTCTAGATCACTGCAGCTACGTCCCCTTAAACGGCTTCGGGCTTACGCCTGAGGCCGTTTTTGCATTTTCAGCATCACTCTTTTAAAAGCTGCCTGGCAATCACCAGGCGCTGGATCTCGCTAGTTCCTTCTCCG
>CALMAV010000468.1:620-3416 GCA_937859895.1 uncultured Bryobacterales bacterium
GCATAGCTTTACATCGCGGTAAAACTTCTCCACTGGGTACTCCTTGATAAAGCCATAGCCACCATGGATCTGCAGCGCCTGGTCAGCGACAGAAACCGCCATCTCCGAGGCAAACAGTTTCGCCATGGCAGACTCTTTCGTTACCCGGCGTCCGGCATCCTTCCTCGCTCCCGCGCAGTAGGTCAACCAGCGAGCGGCTTCTATTGACATGGCCATGTTCGCGAGCTTCTCGCCAATTGACTGAAACTCCGAGATGAACTTACCAAACTGCCTGCGGCGTTTCGAGTACTTCAACGCTTGCTCGTATGCACCCTGCGCCAAGCCAATGGATAAAGCCGCAATAGAAATTCTGCCTCCGTCCAGTACGCGCAGGCTATCGACGAAGCCCTCACCCGGCTTACCAAGCAGTTGCTGTTCGGGCAAACGGCAATCGGAAAACAGCACTTCCCCTGTAGCACTGGCCCGCATGCCAAGCTTGTTCTCTTTCTTACCGACCGTGAACCCCGGCGTGCCTTTGTCGAGCACAAATGCAGATATCCCATGCTGTGTCGCGGCCCGATCGGTTACCGCCATGGCGACGCAGACATCGGCATAGTGGGCGTTGGTAGTGAAAGTCTTGCCGCCGTTCAGCACCCAATGCGAGTCTTGCAGAAACGCCGTACTGCGGGTTCCCGCTGCATCCGAACCCGCCTCTGGTTCCGTGAGTGACCAACAGCCGATGTGTTCTCCAGTAGCAAGCTTTGGAATGTAGCGCCGCCTCTGCTCGTCCGAACCCGCCAGATAAATATGGTTGCTGCAAAGTGAGGTGTGCGCGGCCACAATCAGAGCTACACTCGGGTCAACACGCGCCAGTTCCTCGATAATGATTGAATACTCGATGTACCCATAGCCGGCCCCACCCAGCTCTTCGGGAAAGATGGACCCAAGCAGTCCCATCCCGCCCAACTCTTTTACCGTCTTCTGCGGAAAAGTCTGCGCCTCATCCCATTCGAGGACATGGGGCGCTATCTCAGCTTCGGCATAATCCCGAACGGCCTTACGCAGCTGAATCTGATCGGAACTAAACTCAAAGTCCATACAATTCGTAGATCCATTTCGGCTCTGCTGACGAAAAGCTTAGCATCGAATTCGCGAAGCGAAGCAGCCAAAATGACCCGGGACTTCTTACTTCTCAGAGCCAGAATATCCACTCGTTCGATTTGCACGAGCTATCAATCCCCAAACTTGCGGTCTAATGGCAGGAGTTTTCCCCTCCATACTGACTGGCCAAGCTTCTCGATTGGCCCATACCTTAGCAACCGACTCTTCGATGTCTTTATCGCAGCCCGTAAACTCCTCGATGAGTGCGTTCCACCTTGCCGCCAAAGCTTGTACTTTTTCACTGGCCGGGTCTTCACTCAGCGATTGCTCGACGTCGGCAATCAGTTCGCTCCACTGCCTGCTGACTCGTTCCTGAAGCTCCGGAGACCAAAGGTGTTTCCGGGCTTCGATCTTTGCCCGGCCCTGCTCCGTTGCATATTTAGATGTCCAATCCTGATTTCCTTCCATTTCAATCACCTCGATTATTCTCTTCAGTGCTGCGGGTTGAGCAGTATCCGAAGCTCGTATTTGCGACTCTGCTTGGGTGATCGCTGCAATCGTCCGGTCGAGCATCACTCGCTTTTGCTCGAGCAAGCCGCGTTGTACGCGCAAGGCGTCTAGCAAGGCAAGTGGGCCACTGCGGAGCAACGCCCGGATTTGTCCGAGAGACAAACCGATATATTTCAAGGCAACGATTTGCTCGAGCAGTTCCAGGTCCTGAGCTTCGTACAACCGATACCCGGCCTGGGTTCGTCGTTTTGGCGTCAGTAACCCGAGCCGGTCATAGTGATGCAGCGTCCTGACTGTGACACCGGCTAACTCCGCGAACTCTCGCACGCGATACACGACGTTTCTCTTCCCACCAGCATCATCCACTCTGACGTTGCGTGAGTGTCAAGCGTCGGTAAAGCTGATAAGCTCAGATTCAGGTTCAAGGAAATGACGCGCAGCCGTTTGAGCTTGATCTCCGCTACCGTCTTATCGCTCGGGAGCTTGGTGATGCTTGCTAGCGCCCATGTTCCTTCGGCATTTATCTGGTTTGGGGCGTCTGCGGTTTGGTTTGTAGCGATCGCTTATAGACGCGGAGATCTATCGGCAGTGCCGGCTCCTCGTCGAACTATGGTGCGACGCTTCTCCAGACTGCTGCTCTTTTCTTAACAATTTGGCAAGGCTACTGATCCTCAGTGCCCGAGAAACTCACCAATAGGTGCCAACGGCTCAATGTGATCGCAGAAAATCTTGAACATTGCCAGCATTGGCACTGCCAGCAACGCTCCTGGAATTCCCCACAGCCAGCCCCAGAAGCTCAGCCCCAAGAAGATCACCACGGGGTTAAGCGTGAGTCTCTGGCCCATAAGAATGGGTGAGATAAATGTCCCCGTCGTGATTGTGATTCCAAGAAAGGCTGCAGGCAGCAGTAAAGCGTGAGACAGGGAGGGAAAGGTGACCGTTGCTACCAAGGCAACAATAGCTGCCACACTGAGGGCGCCCACGGTGGGAATGAAGTTCAGTGCTCCAGCCACAGCTCCCCACAATGCCGGATTCGGTAACCCAAAAGCCCAAAACAAGAAGCCGCTTGCCACCCCAATCCCGAGGTTGATGATCGTGATAGTGAACAGGTACCTGGAGATGTTCTCTTCTACTTCTCGCGCAATCTGTACTGCCTTCTTTTTGTCAGACAAAGTGGGCAGAACATGAACCAGTTTGCTTAAGAAC
>CALMAV010000468.1:3426-5042 GCA_937859895.1 uncultured Bryobacterales bacterium
GCACAATTACCACTAAAGTGCTGAAGATGAGTTTCGAAGGTCCGCTGAAAACAACATTCAAAAAGCTCGTGGGCTTTAATTCGACGCTTTGCGGTGCCTTCGAACCCTCGGCCTTGACCGTTGTCAGACCTTCCACCTGATCGCTTGCTTTGGTGATCTTCTGCAATCGTTCCCGCAGAGGCTGGACCTTGGATTGGATTTTGCCTCCAATCTCAGGAGCCCGCTCCAGCCACTCCGCAAGCGGGCTTGAGAGTTCGTAAGCAAGTCCCAGCAGGCCCACGATCAAGCTGGCTAGCACAAGCGCAGCACTCAACGCTTCGGGAATACGGAAGCGCTTACCGAAGCGAACCAGCGGCGCAAGCAAGAAGTTCAGAACGAGCGCCAGCACCACCGGCAGAAAGAAGTCGCGGGCAAAATAGAGCGTATAGAAACAGGCCAGCAGGAAAATGCCGGTTAACGCCAACGACCGAATACCGAGTGGCCCCCTGAAGAGTTGCGCAGTGTCATCTATGGAGGGCCGCTTGGCTGGAGCACCCTCTTCGGTATTGACCAACGGAGTGAACGGCAAGGTAACTCCAGCCTACAAGACTCGCGCGCTGGTGAGGAGCACGTAGCGTAAAGATGGTGGGCAGCGCGTACTCTTAGAATGATCTGGAACAAAACGCCGTGCTGATCGAAGCCGCTCAACCCTCCACTCAACAGGAACTCGCGACGCTCCTGCAGAACGCATGCATGCATGGACGGACAATTCGTCTCTACGGGAACGATTCAAAGCGGCTAGCCGCCGGCCCCGTTCTGCCGGCCGACATTGCAATCAGCACCGTTGGTCTAAACCGCATCCTGCAACATGAGAGGAACGATCTAACCATCAGCGTCGAGGCTGGAATGCGGTTCTCGGAACTACAGAATTACCTGCGCCACCACAATCAGATGATTGCGCTGGATCCACCCTTCTCCGCCAATGCGACAGTCGGAGGCATTCTAGCTGCTGATTCGAACGGGCCGCTTCGGAAGCGCTTTGGAACTGTTCGCGATCAGGTGATTGGTCTAACTTTGGTTACCGCTGACGGACGCATTGTTAAAGCTGGTGGGATGGTGGTTAAAAACGTGGCTGGTCTCGACATATCGAAGTTGATGATCGGCAGTTTCGGCACATTGGCCGCGATTGCCAGTGTCAACCTGCGAGTGCATCCGCGCCCGCCGGCTACCCAGACCTTCCTGTTCTCTTTTCGCGATGTGGAAGCAGCGCTCGCCCGGCGTGACGAAATCACCGTTAGTCCGCTCACTCCTATCTCCATTGAGCTATTCTCGCCTCCAGCCGCAGCTCGTCTGGGCCGTCGCCACTTTCTGCTAGCCGTTCGCGCTGCCGGTTCACCCGTTGTTCTGGCCCGCTACCACCGCGACTTAAAGGCGGATGAGGTGCTGGCGGGCGACGACGAAGCCGCCTTTTGGAATCTTACTTCGAACTACACCTCAGATTTCCTCACCAGAAACCCGAATGGGATTGTGCTGCGCCTGGGCACGCCTTTGACTGCTCTTGCCCAACTTTTCCGTATCGGCGCCGGAACGTACGTTTCTCACGCAGCGTCTGGTATTACTTATGCTTACTGCAACAC
>CALMAV010000468.1:5052-8368 GCA_937859895.1 uncultured Bryobacterales bacterium
GCCAGAGTGTGTGGACCGCCGCCGGCGAGTCTGGCTGGAGCGCCGCCATGGCCTTTGCTCCCGATGGACTTCGCCATGACAAAACCTTGTGGTCGCTGCCCCTCTCCCTCGAACGTTCCAATGGTTTTGCCATGATGAAAAAGGTCAAGTCTACCTTTGACCCCGGCAACTTGCTAAACCGGTCCCGCTTGTATGGCCGCTTCTAATCTGATTCCGACAACCACACTTGCCGAACCGCATGTAAGCCATAACGGGCCCGTGCAATCTGACCTCGACAAGTGCGTCCATTGTGGGCTGTGTCTGAACGCCTGCCCCACTTACCGTGAGCTGGGTGTCGAGATGGATTCGCCGCGCGGCCGCATCTATCAAATGAATCTGGTTGCTAACGGAGCACCGATCACTGATTCCTACCGCGAGCATATGGATCTCTGCCTAGCCTGCCGCGGATGCGAAACAGCCTGTCCCTCCGGTGTGCCCTATGGTCGAATGATCGAAGCGGCTCGCGTCCAGATCCGAGCGAACGATAAGCCCAGCTGGGCAGCCCGCCGTCTAAGCAGCTTCGTCTTTGGCAAATTGCTGGACTCCCGGAGCCGCCTCCAGGTCGCAGGCGCAATGCTGTATGCGTATCAAGCGTCCGGATTGCAACGGTTGGTGCGAGGAAGCGGCTTGTTACGGGTAGTACCCAGGCTAGCTGACCTAGAGGCTCTCTCGCCTACTGCACAGGCGCCATTCTTCTTCTCAAAAATTGGTAAAACGTTCGCTCCAGTTGGCGAGCGGCGCTTCCGGGTGGCGTTCCTAGCCGGTTGCATTGCAAACGTGGCTTTCGCACGCTTAAATGAGGCAACTGTTCGGGTCTTGCAGGCAAACGGTTGTGAAGTCGTGATACCTGGTGGTCAAGGCTGCTGTGGGGCTCTGCATATTCACTCCGGTTACCTGAACTACGCTCAGGCTCTTGCCTGCAAGAACATCGACGCCCTGGCAGACGAAAACGTAGACGCTATTATCACGAACGCTGCCGGCTGTGGATCGACGTTGAAGGAGTACGATCAACTGCTCCGGGACCGTCCGGCTTACGTGGACAAAGCAATCACGTTCAAGAACAAGATGAAAGACGTGACTGAGTTTCTGGCTTCCATTACGCTCAATCCCAACATGGGCGCGGTCGACGCCGTTGTGACCTACCAGGACTCCTGCCACTTGCTCCACGGGCAGAAGATTCGTTCAGCTCCTCGCCAGCTTCTACGGGCGATACCGGGATTGAAATTGCGCGAGATGGCGGGCGCTGACCTCTGTTGTGGCAGTGCCGGTATCTACAACGTTGTCCATACTCCGATGGCCATGCAGATACTCGAAAAGAAGATGGAGACGGCGGCGCACACCGGAGCTTCGATTATTGCGACCGCTAACCCGGGGTGCCTGCTGCAATTGGATGCGGGAGCACGGCTTTTTAGTAAAGCGCAACGAGTTGTCCACGTTGTTGAGTTACTCGATCAGGCATATTCATCCGCTACTCGCTGAATCCAGTTCATTGCATTAAGGTCCACCCAGAACCGCGGTCTGCTTCGAGACAAGAAGCCGATGTGGCCGCCATACTCGGGGGCCAGCAGCTCGATAGCTTCGTTTCGCTCAATCGCGGGATGGGTAAAGATTTCGAACGGTACTAGCGGATCGTCTTTAGCAGCAACTAGAAGCGTCGGAGTGCGAATCTGGCTGACGTAATTGATAGCTGACTGGGTGGCGTAGTAGTTAGCTGCGCGGCCAAAGCCGAAGAGTGGCGCCGTGAAACGATCATCGAAATCCCAGATAGAGTGGACCGAATCGAGGAACTCAGGGCTGTAGCTTCCGGGGGAGAGCGCGATCTTGCGCCGAATACGAGAGCGCAGCCGTCCGAGAAACCGCCGAGCGTAGATGAGGTTGCTCGGGCGATCAATCGCCTTCACACAAGCGGCCAAATCAATCGGAGGAGATACTGCAACGGTGCCAGTCAACAACCCATTGATGCCTAACTCGCCTGTGAGCTTCAAGGCAACGTTACCGCCCAATGAGAATCCGACGAGAAAGATCGGCAAATCCGTCCGCCTGCGAATCTGCTGAATTACAAAAGCTGTATCACCGGTCAGGCCCGAATGGTACATGGTCCGGCAAAGCGCCTCCGTCCCGCCACACGTGCGGAAATTCATGCGGTGCGCAGCGAATCCACGTTCCAGTGCTGCAGCTGTGAAGCTCCGGATGTACCCGGCATCAGCCGAGCCCTCCAGACCATGGAGGAAAATGATCTGACCGCGAGCGCGGGTAGTCGGCTGATGTTCGTAGGAAACTACTGTAGTGTGTTCGTCAACGACGTACTCTCGACGAATGGCCGAGGCCAAGTCATCGGTAATAGGCCGTCGCCAGAAATTTCCAGCGATAGAGGCAACGTGAGGGTTGCGGAAAAGCGGAGTAAACTCCGTGAACTGGCTCCGAGTGTGAGCCGTTATTGGAGCGAGTCGCTCTTCCGGCTGAGGTCTTCAGAGAGAATGATTGCCTCGGCCAATTCCCGCATCGGACGGCGGAGTCTTCGGCTCTCATTGCGCAAGCGAAGATAGGCTTCTTCTTCGGTCAAGCTGTGCCGGTGCTGCAACAAACCCTTGGCACGCTCGACAATCTTGCGCGTCTCCAATTGCCGTCGCATCTCGGCCGTTTCCTGCTGGAGCCGGACATTCTCTTCGGCCAGAACGGACTTCGAAATTGCTCCACCCATCTGCTCACCGATGAAGGTCAGCAACGAGACTTCGTCCTGCGTATGGAAGTGCGGCTCGCGATGGTGCACATTGATGACGCCAATTACTTCGCCACCACTGAGGAGGGGAACGGAAAGAAAGGCCTCGTAGGTGTCTTCCACCAGCGCCTGAAAGCGCTTGAATCGCCGGTCAGCGCCGGCATTCTGAGCCAAAGCAACTACCGACTGGTGCTCTACCACCCAGCCGGTTACACCCTCGCCCATCTTTAGTCGGATATTGCCAAGGTCTACCTGATGGGGCACCTGCGAAGCTCGCAAAACGATTTCGCTTGTTTCGCGCTCAATAAGATAAACAAGGCAGGCGTCGCACTCGGTAACCTGTACGGTTAATCCAACAATTTCCCCGAGCATTTCATCGAGAGATAGCTCGGAACTAACTATGTTACTGATGCGGTGAAAGAGCAGGACCTGAGAGGTCGGAGGCTCAACGAGACTTGCTGTCGCCATACCAAACAGTAAACCCTTTACAGGGCAGATACAAATTAAATCTTTTGATCCAGGATATTGCTCTGGCAAAGAAAGGCAAGTGCCTTACTC
>CALMAV010000469.1 GCA_937859895.1 uncultured Bryobacterales bacterium
CTCATTTACTTGCCGAATAACGTAGAGCCCGGTAACGGCTGATTCGAAACCAGGAGCTTCCCTCCGCTTTCCGCAACAACATTAATCGCCTTGGCATTTACCAGCTTTGCTACTCGTTGAATACCCTTTAACTCGGCCACAAAGTATTCCCGCTGCGGTAAAGACCACCGCTGAGAAAACTCACCGTCAGTGAGAAAGATATTCGGCGCACCTGGTGCGTAAGAGCCGTAAACAAGGTTATTAAAACGTCCGTTCAGCAACCAGGCAGTCCGATTCGTATAAAAGAACATGGACGAAAACTCATAGTAGTGATGGTCAACAATTAGCTCGCCAGCTGGCGATGCATTTAATCTTTCGGCCAGCGGACGAGAGGAGAGGTACGGATCGAAAGCAACCATGGCCAGCCGTGCCGCCTGAAAAAAGACCACCATCATGGCGCCGGTAAAGAGAAACGCACGAAGGTTCGTCGCCCGAATGGTTCCAAGCGCACCCAGTAAAAACGCAACGGCTGCCAGTGCCAGCGGCAGCCGCAGATAAGCGAATGAGTCCAGCGTAAGATCCTGCATGTGGCCCAACGAAAGCGTATAAGCTCCCGGATGCGAAGAGAGTGCTTGGGAGATATCGCCTGGAGTTGGAACGCTCCGCACCAGAAACAAGATGGCGAGACAGGCAGCGGCGCACACACTCGAGACAATCGTCAGCACAACAGTTCCTCCCCGTACTAGCCGCCCCCCACCCGCCATCCCGCAGCCAATCAGCAGCGCCAGCGCCGGATAACAAGGCATCGAGTAATACTCCTGCGTGGTTGAAAAAGTAAAAAAGACAAGTACGGACGCAGCCCAGCAGAGAGTAAGTAAGCGCATCTTCCCTGCCCTGTCGACCGGCTTATATGAGAGCCGGAACACAGCTGGCAAGTACACACTAAACGGAAACAGCCAGGCCAAATGCAGCAGCCAGAACAAGAGTCTCGGAACGGTGTTGTAGTCCCGCGGATAGCGCATGTTCAGGAAACGAAGCAATTGCTCGTTGATGAAGTAAAACCAGAAGAAGCCGTGATACTCGCCCGGCGCACTGCGCATGGTGAATTCGAAGTACGGCGGATTTCGTAGCGTCGCCAGCATGTGCCAAGGTGCCGCAATCAGCAGAATAATCACGATTGCGGAAAAGGGCCGAAGCCGCTTCCAGGTACGCCGTGCAAACAGTTGTCCAGTAATGGCCAAATACAGGAGCCCGGTTGCAATCGGGAACACTGCCCCAATCAGGCTTTTCAATAACAGCCCAACGCCAATGCTCGCTGCCAGCAGATAAGCCCATCGGCGAGAATGGACCTCCCCTTGTTCAAGCGCACGAATGAAGCTCCAAATCGCCAGCGCAACACAAAACGTCAGCGTGACATCAGGAATCAGGATGCGCGTAAACAGAAACAAGCCAATGCAAGTTGAGATGCAAAGGCCGGCGTAAAGGCCAACGCGCGTACCGAAAGCCCAATCGCCCATGGCGGTCGTCAGCAAGGCAAGGGCGACTCCTGACAGAGCTATGGGAATGCGGGCAGCCCAATCAAATGGTCCGAAGATTTTGAACGCACCGGCAATTAACCAGTAAGTAAGTGGAGCTTTCTCCAAATACAACACACGATCCAGGCGAGCCGAAACCCAATCCCCCGACGTGATCATGTTGCGCGCAATCTGCGCTTGCACCGCATCCACGTCATCCATCAGAGACGGTGGGGACAGGATGCAACCCAGATAAATCGCCGCTACAAAAGCAGCTACTAAAAGGTAGATCGGAAGATTTGTCGGGCTGTCGAAAAGGCCTGAGCGTTCAGAACTGGGTTCGGGCAAAGGTGCTGACCTGCGCAGGATTGTTTATCACTTTACGATAGCAACAGGTATGGCAAACTCCCCGCCAGATGCAGGTTTGTTATAGTTCGATTTTACCCTCATAAACATCGCGGAGTGCTTTCCGGATGTTTGTTCCTACATGAATTGGCACCTGTTCGTTTGGACTGTTCTGGGAATTGCGTGCAGCCCGTTCCTCTACTACCTTCTGGCCATTTACAGCACAATCGCTTTCTTTGGACAACGCTCTCGCCAATCCCCTCCTTCAAACCGAGCGTTCACCCCGCCTATCAGTAATGTGAAACCCGTCCGCGGTACCGATCCCGATGCTTACACTAATTTCGCCAGCTTCTGTCAGCAAGACTACCCCGAGTACGAAGTAATCTTTTGCGTCGATAATGAGAGTGACACCGCCGTTCCGGTCCTTGAGCGTCTACAACGCGAGTATCCAAAAGCACAAGTCAAGATTCTCTTCGGTTCGGGCCGTGTTGCCACCAACGATAAAGTGGCTAAGCTGGCCCGTATGGTCACCGAAGCCAAGTATGAACATCTGATCATCAGCGATAGCGATGTCTGTGCAAAGCCGGATTATCTCCGCAGCGTTATTGCCCCCATGCGCGATCGCTCCGTGGGCGCAGTTACTTGCCTTTATACTCTGAGTGCCGAAACAACCTTAGTCGATCGCCTGCAATCGGTCGGCATGTTATCTGATTTTTACGGCAACCTTCTCGTTGCGCGCACGCTTGAAGGCGTTAAGTTCACCCTCGGTCCAACCATCGCAACCACACGAACCCACCTGGCAGAATTTGGTGGCTATCCTTCCATCGAAAACAAGCCTGCTGACGATCTATGGGTGGGGCGGTTAATTGCAGAGAACGGCCACCGTGTGGAACTGCTCAACTACACCGTCGAGTCGGTCGCAGACTTCAACAGCTTCGGGGATCTGGTTCACAAGCGAATGCGCTGGCTCGTCGTTCAGCGCCACATGCGTCTCTGGGGCCACGTTGGACTTCTGTTTACCCAAGGCTTGCCGTGGTCGCTACTAGCGATTGCTCTCCATCCTACCGTCAAAACCGCCGTCGTTTTTCTTGGCTTATACGTTTTGCTCCGTGTCGCCTTAACATTGTTAATCGGTGCCTGGGGATTGCAGGAGAAAGCAGTATGGAGCAAACTCCCGCTCATCATTCTTTGGGATGCTCTAGCTTTTGCCATGTGGCTGGCCAGCTTCACTCGTAAAACAATACGCTGGCGAAATGCTTTTTACCTGATTCAGGACGGGCAACTAGTACCTGTCCCGACCTCAACACCCTGACATCCGCTCACCAATAAATCTTCCTAGTAAGTCACGCTTAAGCCCTTCATGATTACCGGCTGGGGTCTCTCATCCTAAACGACCCAGATCGGCCTCTTTCATATACTGAATGGCAAGCTACCAATACGGTCTCCGGAACCACGGCAATGCCACAACCAAAGCTTCCGCTCGTCCTAAAGCTTGCGCTAGGCTTTTTCCTGGCTCTCGCCGTAGCCTACTCTCAGTCTGAAACACCAGCTCCTCTGATTCGAAGTAACTCCCGCCTTGTTCTTCTGGACGTTGCCGTCACAGACAAAACAGGCCACTCCCTTCGAGGTCTCACTCAAAAGGACTTCACTGTCCTAGAAAATGGAACGCCGCAGAAAATTCTTTCAGTCGAATCGCAATCAACTGAAGCACCTCTTGCGCTCAGGCCACGAACAATTCTGCTACTCGACGAACTCAATCTCCGCTTCTCCGACTTAGCTTACGCGCGCGACAAAATTCTTGCTTACCTGCAAATCAGTCCTTCCCAGCAGCAGCCGACAGCACTAATGGCCGTGGGGCTGCATGGCCTCACCATGGTTCAGGATTTCACTCAGGACAACACGCTGTTGGAGAACAAACTCAAGGCGCTCGCCCCGGTGAACGTGAACCCGGCAGATGGCTACATGGATCCTCTGAAAACCCAGGAGCACGCTCAGGTCGTTCTCAGCGCCCTTTCCCAAATGGCCCGTGCTGCGGTTGGATCTCCGTCGAGTCTGAACGTGATTTGGTTTACTGCTGGCTTCCCCGGTTTATTGCAAACCTCGAGCCATAGCGAAGGGCTGGAGGCCGGCTTGCGCAATGTGGCCAACCTCCTCATGCAATCCCGGATGAGGCTGTACACCATCAACCCCGCTGGTGTCCTGAATACTAACCTGTCTCTTTCTTCCGGCAGATCCTCAAGCAGTAGGAGCAACCGGCCCACCCATGAATCGGCCGCGTCGCAACTACTTGGTGGCGGGCATGGAGAGTACTACGAAGCGGACGAAATGCTGAACCACATGACTGACATGATGGGCGGGAAGTCTTACTTCCGGCGTAACGATATTGACGTAGCTCTGAGCGAAGCCGTAGGAGACAGCTCCACCACCTACGCTGTGTCTTACTCTCCAGCAAACACAGACTTCAACGGCGAATACCGAAAGATCGAAGTACAAACGGACATTGAGGGCGCGTCCGCAAGAACTCGCCGTGGATACTATGCTGTTGGCGAAGCACCGTCGCCTGATCCAGCGTTAAGAGAAGCGAAGCTGGTGTCCGCGCTGGCAAGTCCTCTAGCCTATTCGGGCTGGAACCTCACCTGCCCGCTCACCTTCGACCCTGCCACTTACCATATGAAAGGCCAGATGATAGTAACGCCAAAAGGAGGCGCCAAGGAAGAGGATCAGACCGCCCAAACTCTTCGGGCCCAAAGCTTCTCCGATAACGGCAAGGTTCTCGATAGCTGGTCCTGGCACGTCAATTGGAAGAACTCCTGGACCAATCGAGTGGTCAACGCATCGTTTGACAAAGTGCTTAACCAAAAAGCGCGGGTGGTTCGATTCCTCGTCTCAGATCCGGCCACCGATCGCATCGGCACGTGCGAATACCGCATTCCGTAGTGCACCTCTACCTCAAGCTCCTGGGTTAACTTTGAAGTTTGGGTCAACCTGTATCTAGATCACTGGGGACAACATGGCAACTCAGCCGA
The DNA here is from genome assembly GCA_937859895.1 of uncultured Bryobacterales bacterium. Classification (GTDB taxonomy): domain Bacteria; phylum Acidobacteriota; class Terriglobia; order Bryobacterales; family Bryobacteraceae; genus Bog-105. Next base: position 4,865 of record CALMAV010000469.1, read on the forward strand.
GACATCACTACACGTTTGGGGAATACTTGGAGCTTGAGCGCACTGCGAGCTATCGAAGTGAGTTCCGCGCAGGCGAAATACACGGGATGGCAGGTGACACCGAAACACATTCCCTTCTGTCCTCACGAATGATTGTTCTCTTGACACAGAAGTTCCCGGATTGTTGCGTGTACGACGGAAATTTGAGGCTCTACATCGAGCAGTACGACGAAAGCACGTATGCAGATGCTATGGTCATTTGCGGCAATCGCCAGTTCTGGAACGGACAAAAAGACGTGGTGACGAACCCGACGATTGTGGTCGAAGTTCTGTCACCTTCAACCGAGAAGTACGACCGCACCACCAAGAGCGGATACTATCGGAGCATTCCTTCTCTCCGCTACATCGTCCTAGTTTCCCAGGATTCTGTCTCTGTAGAATTGTCGACGCGATTAGACGGAGAAACCTGGACCTCCAAACGATACTCGAGCCTCTCTGATACTTTGCCCCTTGATTTACGGGTTTCAGAGATCTACGAGGGAATTCTTGAGTAACCTGGATCGCTTCTGAATCGCTTGTAATGACCACAGCCGTAGCTAAGCCACTAACGCGCTGTGGTCCCTCCATTGTCCAACGTAGAAGCTACCGGGCGACAAATACCGCCGTCGTTAAACCCGCAACCGTTGCTGTCCCCGTTGTGTTGTCCAATGCTGAAGCTGCCGTCTGGGCATCGGGAGAACTCACCTGCAGTGGGTGAAGCTGCAAGCCGAGACCCTTTAGCTGACCATCCTGGAACTTCAGGCTATTAAGAGTTCCGTTGAACACGACGGCAATATGGCTGTACTTCCCATAGCTCCCGCCATTTGCGTCCAGCTTCATCACAATTAGACCCGGAACCTGCGAAGTGCCCGTATTCAAGAAATGGAGATTGTTCTGCACTTCAGCCAGCGTCGCCATGTGGAACAAGTCCGAGCTGCTTCGAATGCCGAGAAAGATCTGGAAAGCCGCGGCCGAGCTCGAGATTTCCGTCGGTGTTGGCGCTAGTGTCGGGTCGGCCAACAAGGGTTGCATAAACGACCACTGCGCCTGATTTACATTTCCCAGCGGAAGCCCAATGCCCCAGTTGTTTGATTCCTCGGCAAACAAGTTGCTGCTCCCAGGCCGGTCGCCCTGGTAGGCCCAGTTCACCTTGTTGAACCAATCACCCGAGTTATAGCTGCCGTTATCCATGTCTTTCGAGCGCAAGAGGTCATCGCCACCGAAGAAAAAGGGCACGCCCTGGCCCAGAGCAATAAAGCTCATTGCTAATACCTGGCGTCGCGTGCGCATGGCAATCGAATCGCCCCCGGTTGCGGTAGTACCCGGCAGCGCAGTCTTCAGCTGAATCGCATCGAACAGCGGCTGGTTGTCATGAACCGAGCAATAGTTAACAGTCTCTAGCGGACTGGCGGCGTAACCTGCTGGCTGTCCGCTGTACACCACGTCACTTCCTTTCACGGTCGATCCCGTACTATCCACAAAGGTAAAATCGCGCAGGCTCCCGGTCAGTCCAATACGGATCCAATCTGCTTGCAAGTTCAAATTGTTCTCTTGGTCTGCCAAGCTCTGCCCGAGTGTTGCAGTCGTATACAGACTCGGATCAGTGTAGAGTCCTGTCGCAAAACCTTGGTCGCGTTCTGAAGAAGCCGTAAAGATACTGCCCCCGCGGATGCCATCTCGAATCCGATCGTTAAACGTTCCGATCCCGTTGCCATACAGATTCACCTGCGTTGCGTTCACGCCGAGACCAGCAGTCTCCGGATTCTGAAAGCCCTCGCCATAAATGTAGATCTTCGATCCGTCCACCCCGTCGTTCTCAACCGTCAGTTGCTGCAAAGCTTGCTGAACATGCTGCATGTTCGAAACGAAATGCAGACTCATATCGTCGAAACGAAACCCATTGATCTTGTACTCGCGGGCCGCCAGCACGGTCGCATCAATCATCAGCTTTTCCATCATGCGATGCTCGCTCGCCGTGTCTGAGCAGCAACTCGCAGTCTCAACATTTCCATCTGCATCCAGCCGCTGATAGTAGCCGGGCACCACTTGATCCAACACCGAGAAAGGATCCTCGCCGTTGGCAAACGTGTGATTGAACACCACATCCTGGACTACTCGCAGACCCGTCTTATGCAGCGAAGCCACCATTCGCCTGTACTCCTGAACCCGATTGTCGGGGTTGAAAGCGTACCCTCCATTCGGGGCCATGTAGTGCACAGGGTCGTATCCGAAGTTGTAACCATCAGAGCCTTGCACGGCTGTCACAGCCGCCTGTTGTGCCGTGCCGTCCGGCGGATTCGGTGACAGCCCTACTGGGTTCTGCCACTTTGACTTGTCCTCGTTAACGCTGCCGATGTGAAATGTCGGCATCAGATGAACAGCCTTCAAGCCGGCCTTGGCCAGCCGCTGCAGGTGAGTCATACCATTCGCAGCGTAATCGGTAAACGCCAGGTAAGTGCCACGATGCTCCTCCGGGACACTTGTATCGCCCACGCTGAACTCGCGCACATGCAACTCGATTACCGAGAACTCATTCTTCGAACGGAGATACGGCGAGGAGCTGGCATCCCAACCCGGAGGCTTCGTCGAGTCGTCGTTCAAATCGGTGATGCGAGTCTTGACGCCATTCAGCGCCAGATCGACCGAATAGGGGTCAGTAACTACATTCTCAACCACCTGCTGCTGGCTTGGCACATACACCACTTCGTCGAATAAATAGTACTTGCCTTTCCAGGAGTTTTGCCCCTCAACGGTCCACACGCCGTTGGCCGCCGTCATAGGAATTGTTTGCACTGGCGTCGTATCGCCCTGCTGGTTATAAAGCAGCAGCTTCACTGACTGCGCAGTCGGTGCCCAAACACTGATCGATAACTGGCCCTTTGCAAACACCGCTCCCAGCGCTCCCGGATAATAAAACAGGTCATCAAGCACGCCTGCGGTTTGCACACCGGTCACATATTGAAGGTTGCCGCTCGAATCAATCGCACTGATTACTACCTGTCCAGTTAAGGCCTGCTTC
>CALMAV010000470.1 GCA_937859895.1 uncultured Bryobacterales bacterium
CGGTGCCGGGCACTACGTCAAGATGGTGCACAACGGCATTGAGTACGGCGACATGCAGCTGATCTGTGAGGCCTACCAGCTGCTCAAAGACGGCCTGGGACTCACGGCTGACGAACTGCATCAGGTGTTCAAAGAGTGGAACGAAGGCGAACTGGATAGCTTCCTGATCGAGATCTCGGCCGAGATATTCAGCAAAAAAGATGACGACGATGGTCAGCCGATGGTGGAAAAGATCCTGGATACAGCCGGCCAGAAAGGCACGGGTAAGTGGACGGCGATTAGTGCGCTTGACTTAGGGATGCCGGTAACGCTGATTGGAGAAGCGGTATTCGCGCGCTGCCTTTCAGCTCTGAAGGACGAGCGAACGGCTGCGTCGAAGGTATTGACTGGGCCAACGCACTCTACCGAAACGTCTGATCGCAAACTGTTTATCGAGGACGTACGGCGAGCTCTTTACTGCTCCAAGATCATCTCCTATGCGCAGGGCTACATGCTTTTACGCGAAGCCGGCAAAGAGCAGGGCTGGAACCTTAACATGGGCGGGATCGCTTTGATGTGGCGCGGCGGGTGTATCATCCGAAGCCGCTTCCTGGCTGAAATCGGAAAAGCTTACGACAAGAATCCGCAGTTGAATAATCTGCTGCTCGATGACTTCTTCTCTAGCCTGCTAAATGAGTACCAGACTGCTTGGCGACATGCAATTATCCAAGCAATCGGTTTCGGCATCCCCACCCCTGCATTCTCGACAGCGCTCGCCTTCTTCGATGGTTATCGAACAGAGCGATTGCCTGCTAATCTACTGCAGGCTCAGCGCGATTTCTTTGGTGCCCACACTTATGAAAGAGTCGATAAGCCACGTGGCCAGTTCTTCCACACCAATTGGACCGGGCGCGGCGGACGCGTTTCGTCCGGCACCTACAACGCATAACCTCTAACCCCAAATTTCTATGCCAACACAACGGAGAACAGTATGAGCTACGGTATCAATATTCGCTCGGAGGGAGCCCTGGATTTTCTGTCCATAGGTGGTCTGATTCATCGGCTGGATCCCGGCATTATTCCCTTTCGCAAAGCGAAAGAGTGCAAGATCCACGTCAGTGGTGGTGAGTTCAACGTTGCGGCGAACTTGTCTGATTGCTTCAACTTGAAGACCGGTATTGCCAGCGCCATGGTTGACTACCCCATTGGCGACTTGATTGACGAGCAGGTGCGCGCCATGGGTGTGAAACCCTTCTATAAGCGCTTTAAGCACGATGGCGTTTCTGGCCCGAATATGGCGACCGTTTATAGTGATCGCGGGCAGGGTCCCCGTCCTCCAGTAGTGTTCTATAACCGGAGCAACGAAGCAGCCGCTCAACTGAAGCCTGGCGATTTTGACTGGAAAGCGATCTTTAGCCAGGGTGTTCGCTGGTTCCATAGCGGCGGCATCTTCGCGGCGTTGTCCGCTACCACTTCTGAACTAATCGTTGAAGCCATGCAGGCAGCCAAGGAATCCGGTGCCGTTACATCCTTCGATCTCAACTACCGCGCCAAACTGTGGAACGTGTTAGGCGGTCCGGAAAAGGCCGTCGAAATGATCGGTCGCATTGTTAAGAACGTGGATGTGCTGGTAGGCAATGAGGAAGACTTGCAGATGGGGCTGGGCATCCCCGGGCCTGAAGTAGCCGCTAAATCCAAGCTCGACCCTAGCGCCTTCTTTGGCATGATGGACTCCGTACGTAAGAAGCAACCGCAGGTCAAGATTGTAGCCACTACTCTGCGGGAGGTGCACTCGACCAATCGTCACAGCTGGAGCGCCGTTGCCTGGATCAACGGAACCACTTATCAAGCGCCGACCATCGAATTGGATGTTTACGACCGCGTTGGTGGTGGAGACGGTTATGCCGCCGGCTTCTTCTATGGACTACTAAGCGGAGTGCCGGAGGAGGAAGCGGTTAAGCTCGGCTGGGCTCACGGCGCGCTGCTGACCTCTTTCCCGGGTGACACGACAATGGCTTCTCTCGATCAGGTGAAATCACTGGCGGGTGGCGGCTCGGCCCGTATTCAGCGATAGCTTTCAGCCATTTATTTGCAGAGCTGAACCTTGCCGGCTCGGCTCTGCTTCGTAGGGAATAGCCCCCCTTTGGTCCGGTCTATTTCGGACCCGATTTTACGGTGTTATGATCGAGGCAGAAAGCCTCACCTTGCGGACGCACTTTCGGAATAGTACTTCTCTTTTCAGCGTCTTGCGGAAACCACGTACGGCGGGAATCTTTGTTTTAGGCGCAGCATTCAGCCTCGGTGTTGCCCTAACTTCCGCCCATGCCGGTGACGAGCCGCGCCGTTCTTCCGATATTCGGGTCAACAAGACTCTGGTGCTGATTAATGTGACTGTCACCGACCCGCTCAATCGATTCGTGACGGGCTTGGAAAAGGAGCATTTCCGTCTGTTCGAAGACAAGGTGGAGCAGCAAATCAGCGAATTTTCGAGTGAGGACGCTCCCATCTCCATCGGCCTTGTTTTCGATACGAGCGGCAGCATGGGTTCGAAACTCCAAAAGTCCCGGCAGGCAGCCGCTGAGTTCTTCAAAACCTCCAATCCTGCGGATGAGTTTTTTCTGGTGCAATTCAACGATCGTCCAGAATTGGCTGTTAAGTTCACAAACGATACCGATAAAATTCAAAGTACGTTAACCTTCACTCAATCGAAAGGCCGCACCGCGCTGCTGGATAGTGTCTATCTTGCAATGAACGAGATGCGGCATGCCCGTAATCCACGCAAGGCGCTACTGATCATCTCTGATGGCGGCGACAACAGTAGTCGCTATACCGAAACTGAGATCAAGAACGCCGTACGCGAAGGCGATGTCCAGATTTTTGCTATCGGCATTTTCGAATCCGCGGGCGGCCGGGGACGAACGCCGGAAGAGTCAGCTGGCCCCGGATTGCTGAACGAATTAGCTGAACAAACTGGAGGCCGGGAATACGCAGTGGAAAACATCGCCGAACTTCCAGATATCGCGGCCAAGATTGGCACTGAACTCCGGAACGAGTACATTCTGGGATACACGCCAAAGAACCGCGAGCGTGATGGAAAGTACCGGCGAGTGCAGGTGAAGCTCAATCAGCCTCGTGGCCTTCCACCTTTGAAGGCGTTCTTCCGGCTTGGATATTATGCGCCTACCCAATAAAGGATCGGCCCTCGTCGTTTTAGCGGCACTCTGCCTTTCGGTGCCTTACGCAGCCGCGCAGTTTCGGTCCGACACAAGACTGGTTGTACTACATGCGAGCGTAAGCGACAAGAAGGGCAGATTACTAACTGATCTGAACCAAAAAGAGTTTCGAATTTTTGAGAACGGTCAGCCCCAAGACGTGAAAATCTTCCGGCGCGAGGACATTCCCGTTTCGCTAGGAATCATCATTGACGACAGTGGCAGCATGATGACTAAGCGTTCCCGGGTGGAAACTGCCGCTTTAGCGCTAGTCCATGCCTCCAATCCGCAGGACGAGGTATTTATCGTGAATTTCAACGATGAAGCATACTTGGATGTTCCATTCACCAGCGACCCTAAGCGCATGGAGCAAGGTTTGGCGCGCATCGACTCGCGTGGAGGAACGGCTATGCGCGACGCGATAAGCATGTCGCTCGATTACGCGAACAAAGAAGCAAAGAAGGACAAGAAAGCTATACTTGTGATCACGGACGGCGCGGACAACGCCAGCGGCATCTCACTTGAGAAAATCGTTGCGCGGGCGAACCAGAGCGATGCGATTGTTTACGCAATTGGCTTGTTCTCGGAAGAAGAAAAACGAGAAGCCTCAAAAGCAAAACGGGCCCTTAACGAATTGACGAATGCCACCGGCGGCTTAGCCTATTACCCGAAGGAAGTGTCTGAAGTGCAGGCGTTGGCCGTTGAAATTGCGCACGACATCCGCAACCAATACACCATTGCTTACACGCCAACCGTACAGGCGCTCGACGGAAGCTATCGCCAGATCAAAGTATTAGTAGATGCACCTGGGAAGCCTACCGTGC
>CALMAV010000471.1 GCA_937859895.1 uncultured Bryobacterales bacterium
GCAAGCGTCGCTACGCTGAGGCTGCCGACGAACTCAAAAGCAGCATTGCACTCGACCCCAAGCAGGCCATGCCGCACTACCATCTGGCCAGGGTTTACGATCGGCTAGGAGAATCAGCAAAGGCCGAGGAAGAGCGCAAACTGCACGGGGAACTAAGCGCGCCTGACACAACGCAAGGTTCTAACCGACACTGATGCTCGAATACGATGGAGCAATGCCTAACCGGCGTGAGGCAGGTTGCGATTTGGCTCGACTATTCGCACTTTGCACGAACTGGGGGGTTTGTCTTTTCTCGTTCTTGGAGGTACTAAGCTAAACGTGCGCTTTCCACTTCTGCTGCTATTCGCCGTCGGGCTTGCCATCAAGCTGCTGTTTTTCTTCCTTGATGCGCAGCCCGCTTTCCACTTCGGTGATTCGGCATCCTATTTGGCAACGGCCTTAGCTGGTTATATCCCGCCAGATCGCAGCTTTACTTACGGGTTTATACTGCGGCCGTTCGTAGCTGGAAGTCACTCGTTGATGCCGGCACTGCTGTTGCAAATGCTGCTTTCGGCCATAGCCACTTTCATCGCCGGTGTTTGTCTTTTGCGCTTCTTTCGTACTGGTTTTCCCGTTGCCTTGGCCTTTACTGTCCTGTGCGCGCTGGACCCGCTGCAGTTGATGTCCGAACGGCTCATCATGACTGAGAACGCGGCGACCTTCAGCTTTGCCGTCTTCTTCTTGACATGTCTCTGGTACCTGAACAGCCGAAAGCTTTCAGTTTTATTTCTCATTCAAGTTTTAGGGGTGTTGCTGGTCAGCCTCCGCATTAGCTTCCTGCCGCTGGTGCTTGTGCTATCGGTCGTGCTGCCGATGATGCACTGGCGTAAAGGCGCAGCGCAACTGAATTGGCGGGTCTACGATGCAGTGTTTCTCGCCGTGCTGTCGAGCCAGGCAATGCTATGGGGTTATCGACATCTCTATGGCCATCTGACACAGCAGAGTCCGGCCTACCTTTCCCGCGATGGCTATTTTTTGTTAGCGGATATGTCGCCTATCGTTATCCCAACTGATTACCCGGATGCTCCTAAGCGTGAACAGGTATTTGGACACCTCACGTTTCCATTGCGCAATCCTGACTCGCGCCGACCCACCCGATGGATGGAGGGAGGCTTGTGCAATGCTGTGCTGAAAGCAACCGGCAACGACGAGAATCTTGCCAATCAGGTTGCCCGGCAAACCGCCATAGCTGCCATCCGTCGCGATCCGATCGGCGTTCTTTGGCTCGGCGCCTTCACCTACCGCGAATTCTTCGACCGCGAAAAGCTGCTGTGGACTCTGCGACTTGAGCAGGGTCAAATGGTAGAGCCGGATGTGAATGAGGTGGCGCTCATGCGCTACTTCCCTTCTCTTAACGTGACTCACCGCAACTTCAATACAGTCGTTGGCCGATGGCAAAACGCAAGCACCCTATGGTGCTGGATCGTGATACTAACCCCGCTGCTTGCGCTAGTCGAGTCCGTGGTGTGGCGGCGGCAGATGACTGCTGCCGATTGGTTCACGCTTCTTTGTAGCCTGATGTTTTTGGCCGCAGCCGTTATCCCAGTCGATATCGCCAGCCCGCGTTACCTGCTGCCGCTATCGTGGTTGACGCTGGTCATCATCGGTTCAGCCTGGAGTCGGATACGAGCGATGATCCGTGAACAGCGGTCTCACCATGCATGATTCTCCCCAGCTCTTTCCCGAGGGCCGCCAGTGCTTCCGGCGCGGTAGCTTGATGGGTAAGAATTGAATGTATACCCTGTGCGTAAGCATGCGAGACTTCCCTGTAATGAGGGCCCGCTACGGCTGACGGACGAGCGACAGCCGATCGGAACAGCATCGATTTGATTGGTTGAAAGAATAGCCTCCCCCGATGCATAGCCGGGTCTGAGTAAAGATCAATGAACGCTGGAGGCGCGAACGAGCGTTCGAAGCGCAAGGCCTGAAATGCACGGGAGGTCAGGGTCTGTGCGAGTTCGGCAGCCTCTCGGGGATGCCTGGAGTACTTCGAAACGCCATAGCCATAACCGCCAATTGTCGAAGCGGACTGGGCACCCGGATCGTGTGGGAGGATTGCTACTCCAACTTTCTTATAAAGCGGAGAAGCCGGTAAGGGTGCCTTCCCTCCTACAGCCGCCCAGTTCCGGGCGAAGGCGCCGTTGCCTTCCTCCCACACATTTTCTACGTCCTCTTCCAGATAGGCGGTTGTCCCTGGGGGCGAGATCCAGTTGATCCAGCGTGCCGCGCGCGTAAAGGCCTTAGCTGCCTGACTATTGTTCAAGGAAACCGTACCGTTTTCCTCCAGGATTCGACCGCCTCCGCTTGAGATTTGGTATTCCTGGGCTACACAGGTTAGCGTCTCGGTGGGCGCGCCTTGCCAAAGATATCCCCAAAAATCTGAGTTCCCGTTTTTGCGCTCCCCTTCCTGAATCGTGAGCGCCATCTGCTCCAATTCATCCCAAGTCTGTGGCGGCCTCTTGAACTTGTACTTCTGAAGTAAGTCCGTACGGTAGTACAGAATTGGGAACTCAGTTTCTTGTGGCAGCGCAACCAACTTGCCTCCAACCTGGTAAGCCTTCAGGACCTCCGGTATGTATGAGGCGATGAGAGACTTCGGGACGTATGGAGTCAGATCCAACAAGTACGGGCTCAGATTGCCTGCCCAGACATTGTCGAGCGAACAAACATCCGGAAAGGGAGCGCCAGGCTGCAACAATTCCAGTTCCTGAGCGAGCAGGCCGTCAGTGCTCTCATTGCCGGCGATTGACCGGACGCCAATACCGGTTGACTGAGTGAACTTCTCTTCGACTTGATGCTGCAGGGCTTCGCGCTCCACAAACGCTGGATCGACCACGCTGAGCTCAACCGTGTGGGAGGAAGCCGGCTTAACGGTCGAAGCTGGTCGGCACGCAACAGGCACCATCAGGAGCACGGCTAAAAGAGCGGCGCTCGCTCTTTGTCCGGACACGGGCGCGAGACGTTGCATTCAGCAGCTAGACAGATAGTGACTACGGCCTTCTATAACTCTCAAAGAAGTGCCATAAGAGCTACAATCCGCGAAGAGCGGGGGCGGCGGTCTTTCCGTCCATGATTCTTCCTAGCTCTTTCTCCAAGGCGGCCAGTGCTTCCGGCGCGGTCGCTTGATGGGTAAGAATCGAGTGAATGCCCTGTGCATAAGCATGCGAGATTTCCTCGTAGCGAGGGCCGGCTACGGCTGAAGGGCGAGCGACAGCAGATCGGAACAGCGTCGACTTCAGCGGTTGAAAAAAGAGTCGTCCTTGATGCATGGCTGAGTCTGAGTAAAGATCACTGAACGCTGGGGGCATAAACAGGTGTTCGAAGCGCCAGGCCTGAAA
>CALMAV010000472.1:0-854 GCA_937859895.1 uncultured Bryobacterales bacterium
CGGTGATTTCGGGAACATTGTCGTATGCTATCTACGTCTTACAGGCAGCGTTCCTACTACCACAGCAGATGCTAGCGCTGCATGCGACTGGCGACCGCAACGCTTTACTTAGCCGGGGCATCTTCTTCGCTGACATGACCCTCATCGCAGGTGTCAGTTGGATTGCCACCAAGTACATCGACGAACCCAGCCGCAGACGCCTGACACAATGGCTTTTGCCTAAGCCTGTAAAAAGCGCCGAATCGTCGCCCATACTCCGAACCGCAGCTCGAGCAGCTCATAGACACAGCGAATTTTGGGCGCATTGCTCGAAGCTGTGCGGCCCATCAGCGCAGAGGCTACAGCTAACTTTCAATAGCCGCGTAAGGTGATTTGTGCCTGATACGTCCAGACTAGAACTTGGCGCGGGCGATCGCAGCATGCTCTTCGGGAACCGTTGGCGCGAGGTCGGTGTCCTGCATATATTTCTTTAGCAACTGATGATGCAGACAATAGAGTGCTAGTTCTAGGCGATCGGAGACGCCAAGCTTGTCGTATACCTTGCGGAGGTAATTCTTGATGACCTGCTCTGTTGTACCGATCTGGTAGGCAATCTCTTTGTTGCGCATTCCGCGCGTGATGCAGCTGATAATGGCAAGCTCCTTCTTGGAGAGCTTTGGCTGTACGCGGGGGTTTGTAAGCGTAGACGCCTGCGAACGGTATGCGTCAATCACCCAGCTGATAGATTGATTGTCGATCCATGTTTCCCCTGCAGCAATCTTGCGAACGCACTTAATAAGCAGGTCGGGTGTGATCGATCGCGGAACGACACCACGAACGCCTCGTCGATAGAGTTCGACTGTGTTGGCTTCGTC
>CALMAV010000472.1:864-1971 GCA_937859895.1 uncultured Bryobacterales bacterium
GCACGATCAGCTTGGTTTCCGGCGAGCGTCGGACAAGTTCTGGAATTGCATCGGCAGTGCCGGCAATTAACTGGCCTTCAAGCACGACGACGTCAGTTGGATAGCGCTGCATGGCCGCATAAAGGTTGGTCAGCGTCTCAGCTTGCGCCACGACTCGGATGTCATCTTCAAGGGCAAAGACCTTTCGCATACCCACTCGGTAGATTGCCTGGGAGTCAGCGAGGATCACTCGGATCCCGGCAGGATTCCCGCCGTCTTCGGTCCGTTCCCCTAATTGCTCGCTATCAACTTCACTGCCCATGTTATTACGCCCTTAGAAAGTACTCGTCGATGACAACAGCGGCTTTCTTATCTGAACCTTCATGCTCATGCCGAACAATTCGGCCGACGCAGTGGATCGATACATCTTTGTCCGAGCCCATAATGGCAGCCGGCATCGCAATCGTGAACTCAATTTGAGAGTCTACCTGCGGGAGGTACTCGCAAACGAAGAGAAGGCCGTTCGCGGAAACGTTTTCAGTGACCGCCTTGAAAGCTCCAATATCAGTCTGAATGGTAAGCGGCAATTTCATCGGAAAGCGTACTGCTGATCGAACAGGACTTTGCCTGGGCGGTCTCGCAACACCGTTGCCATCTAGCTGATTCAAAGTCGTCATATCCTCTCCGCCGGACTCTGAGACCCGGAGATGACTTTAGTCTAGCGCAGTTACCATAGAAATTTGCAAATAATAATTGTGGTCGTACCAGTGCCACATCAACCTTAAGCCAGGAACAAACCGGCTGACCCGCCTATCCACTGCTGATCTCGGTTATGGTCAACCCCCATCATCAAACCACGTCCCATGCGCACAAGGTTGACAGTAGGCGTCAACTTTCCACTATCTGGCCAGAGATAGAGGATACGTACCTCAGCTTGGGTCATTCCAAATGGTGTGGCGATCACAGGTTCGAACTGTATTCGCTCCTGCAGAAGATAACGCTTGCGCTCCCCCTCTGGAATCGAGGCGAGATCCTCGTCTGTCGGCGCAAAGTGGATGCCGCGTCCGGCAAAAGAGTACAACGGCTTCAAGATGACCTTGCTGCGATCTTGTGGTAAGGACTTTGGGC
>CALMAV010000473.1:0-2372 GCA_937859895.1 uncultured Bryobacterales bacterium
GGAGTCCGAAACTTTGGATGAATGGCGCTGGCCCAGGGAGGAAGCAAGCCATCTTTGGACATCGAGTAGAAAACGCGCGATTGACCCAGGAGCATGACCAGCATGACTGTTCCTAAGCCGAATACTGCGCCGATCTTTACCAGGAAACTTCCCCACGATACACCTGTCACGTCGATCCCAACAGCAACAGGATCAGCAACGTTCAGCGACTTATAGTTCACTAATCCCGTCAGGACCAGAGAGACAACAATGTACAGAGCGGTGGAAACCACCAGGGAGCCGATGATGCCGATGGGCATGTCGCGTTGCGGGTTGCGGGCTTCCTGCGCCGCGGTTGACACTGCATCGAAGCCAATATAAGCGAAGAACACCGAAGCAGCTCCCGCCGCAATTCCGTTTAGTCCAAAAGAGCCGGCCGCGTCCCTTGGAGGAATAAACGGATGCCAGTTGGCCTGTATCAACTCGGGATGGTGGAGCAGGTGCCCAATGCCAAGAATCAGGAAGACGGCGACAATAGCGAGCTTGACGAACACGACAACCGAGTTCAGGTTCGCCGACTCCTTGATGCCCACAATCAGAACCGCCGTCACAAGGAGGATGGCGATAAAGGCGACCAGATTGAAAACACCGGTCATGTGCGGAAGTCCGGAGAGGTTGACGTTCGGGGGCATGGAGGCGGCTTCCTGCCACCTGCCTCCAGAAAGGTAGAGGGTGTTGCCGTAAGTGGTTGTGAACTGGGGAGGCAGCTGGATGTGCATTTGTTGCAGCAGACTGACGAAGTAGCCGGACCAGCCGGATGCAACAGTGGCGGCACCGAAGGCGTACTCCAATACAAGATCCCATCCGATGATCCAGGCGACGAACTCTCCCAATGTGGCGTAACCGTACGTGTAGGCGGAACCTGCAATCGGAATGATCGAGGCAAACTCGGCATAGCAAAGGCCAGCAAACGCGCAGGTTATTCCTGCCAGGACGAAGCTTAGCGCTATCGCGGGTCCGGCATGCCTGGCTGCGGCTTGCCCGGTCAGGACGAAGATGCCTGCTCCGATGATGGCGCCAATGCCAAGGGTGAGCAGATGCACTGCACCCAGCGAGCGCTTCAGCGTATTCCCGCCTTGTTCATTAGCTTCTTCTTCGAGAACAGAAAGCGGTTTTACTGCGAGTAAGTTGGCCATAGAATTCTAGATTGCTCTGTCCGGGGGTTTTCATCCCCGGACGGTGCGCGTTGCTATTTTCGTACAACCTTTCCGACCAATACAAAATTGCTTAACATAAGGCAGATGAAGTATGTGTTAGCCACGGAGGCGAAGCAACGGTTTGCTGAGGTGCTGCAAAGTGCACAGCGAGAGCCTGTGACGCTGCGAAGCTACAATCGCGACATCGCGGTGGTGCTTTCGCTGAAGGATTGGCAACGGCTGAAAGGGACCAATTTACAGGAGCGAACGGAACGGACAGCGCTCTTTTCCCAACGGGCTGTAAAGGCATAGCCCGCATGCAACGTTTGAACGCAAACGAAGCACCTGACCTGCTGGACCAGCCGCTTCGAGAGCCAGTGACGGTGCGGGGACCGGAAGGTCAAAGCTTTGTGATCGTTTCGCCGGACGACTATCAAAAGGCGCGTGCACAGGCGCTTGCACGGCTGCACGAGCTTTGCGAGCAGGTAGGAAAGCAGGTCGAGGCCAGTGGGCTGACTGAACAAGATCTTGCCGATCTACTGGCCGAAGACGAGTAGTGGAAAAGCCTGGTGTTGTGGTGGACACGGGCGTACTGATCAGCCGTTTTCTATGGCCTCGCTCGGTTCCGGGTTTAGCCGTTGACAAGGTGCTCCTCGAGTGCCATCTCCTGCTCTCTTCTGACACTTTTAACGAACTGGTAGACGTAGCCGGACGCCGCCAGTTTGAGCGTTACGCGACGCCTCTCCAGAGGCTCAATACGTCTCGGACGTGAGAGCCTTGGCAACGTTCGTCGAGATTACCACGTACATTCGTGCTTGCCGTGACCCTAAGGATGACAAGATTCTAGAGCTGGCCGTGAGCGGAAAAGCTTCCGTCGTACTGAGCGGCGACAATGACCTGCTTTCAATGGGCTCGTTTCGTGGGATCCCCATTCTCCGGGCAGCTCAGTTTCTAGCCGGTTAGTTCCACCCAAGTAACGCCCGTTTGGCCAGAATTGCATCTTGACGTCAGCGGGGCCTGGCTGCGCACTCCCGGCATCGGACTTCTGGACGCAGTGCAGATTTCTCCGCTGGGCACGAAGAGAGTGTGCCAGACAAAGCAGTTTGTCAACTCCTTTGCTTCCGCTTCTCAGTGCAGTTCCGGCGTTTTTAGAATCTGCATTAGATTGTTGTAGCTGTCTGTCCAAGGCCAGAGACC
>CALMAV010000473.1:2382-5018 GCA_937859895.1 uncultured Bryobacterales bacterium
GCTTGTCGCTGACTGGAAAGGCATGGGCGCGAACACTCGGATTCTGCAGTAAGCTTTCCTTGTTGGTCACCAATATCCAATCGGCTGCGAGCAGGTCTTCCTCTTCGTTCTTGTGATTGCGAATCAGGACCGATTGCTTCTCGACAGATCCGGCCAGTTGTTCAACAACCGGCGCAAGGTCGAGAAAGTTGTTTGAGACGTGTACAGCTAGAACGCCGTCCGGCTTGAGGTGACGCCAGTAAAGAGCCATGGCCTCGCGCGTGAGCAGGTGAACCGGAATGGCGTCACCCGAGAAGGCATCGAGTGCAATGACGTCGAAGAGCGGCTTCTCAGGCTCATTTGCTAGCGAGAGACGCGCGTCACCAGAGACCACGCTGACTGAGGCTTTTGACTCGCGCAGGTACGAGAAGAGTGAGTGCGCGATGTTGGTGACCTGATCGTTGAGTTCGTAGAAACGGAACGTGTCACCCGGTGCGCCGTAAGCTGCTACCGTGCCGGTGCCGAGTCCAACGATGGCGACGCGCTTCGGTCCTGCAAACCCCTCGCGAAGCAGAATGCCAATGCCCGAATCAGGTCCATAGTACGTAGTCGGTCGAAGCCGGTTCGGGAGGATTGTGAACTGCGAGCCGTGTTCGATGGTGCCATGAAACAGCGTGCGCATTTGTTCAGGCCCGGCATGCGGAGTTTGGACCACGCGCAAGGAACCGTAGAAACTGCGGTTCAAAGTAAGAGCGTCCTTGTGGAATGCGGAGACGTTACTAGCCAGCACGGCGGCCATGCAAACTGACACGCCGCCCCACAGGAGGCGAAGCGGCCAAGCGCTTTCACGCCAGGTCAAAGCTAATGCCAGTAGCGCCGTACAGATGAGGGTGACCGGCAACTCATAAACGGCGTTGAAGATATGATGCGCGACAATGCCAATCAGGATGGCGCCGGCAGCACCGCCTGCAGCAACGATTAGGTAGAACGTCGTGAGATTGCCGACAGGTGGGCGCAGACGATTCAGTTCGCCATGGCAGAACATGCAACACACGAAGAGACCGACCAGCAAAATAGGAATGCTGACCTGTAGTGCTTCAACAGCATTGACGTTGTAGATAGCATAGCCGAGTATGCCCAGAGCAAAGGCGAGCAGGCGCAACCACAAGCCGCGTGCAAAGTATCTGGTTGCTCCGAAGGCAATGATGAAGGTGAGCAGATAAAGAGCGAGCGGGATGACCCAGAGCAGCGGAACCGCCGCAACGTTCTCGTCAAGATGATTAGTGATAGAGAGCAGCAGCATTGATCCGCAGGTAGACAGCGCGAACCAGGCAAGCATGCGGTCAGGCAGGATCCAGATACGTTCTTCACGCTCGGCGGGATTACTTTGGGGTGCGCGCGAAAGCCATGCCAGCATGGCGCAGAGCAGAACGAACACCGCGTACAGGGCTGACCAAATGCGGGCTTGCGTGCGAGTATCGAGCAGCGGCTCAATAACAAACGGATAGCTGAGGAGCGCCAGCAGCGAAGCAACGTTCGATAACGCGAACAGGCGGTAGGGCAGTCGATCTCCCCTTTGAGCAAGCCAGTGCTGAAGCAGCGGAGTGGTAGCCGACAATGCCAGAAAGGGAAGGCCTAGGGAGGCTGTCAGCAGAACGAGAATAGCCAGCGATGGTTCAGCGCCGATGCTCGTCCACGCGTGTGTAGGACCGATCGGTAACAGCAACAGGGACGATAGGAGCAGCGCAATGTGTATCGTGCTGGTCAGTGTCGGCGAGCGAAGTTTGGCAAGGATGAGTGCGTACCCATAGCCGAGCAGCAACGCCGATTGATAAAAGACTAAGCAGGTAGCCCAAACTGCTGCAGAACCGCCGAACCAGGGAAGGATGCGCTTGGCAGTGAGTGGCTCAAGGGAAAATAGCAGGTAAGCGGAAAGAAAAATCGTGAAGGCGAAAAGGAGCCTTCGTGGAAGAGGAAGTTCGGCGGAGGACAAACTCCAGTTTAGTTTTGAGCGCTATTCGAGCGGTTCGGCTTCGATTGCAGCCGTTTGTCCAGCAGCTTTCTTGGCTTCGTACTTCTTGACCCACGCTTCCCAGCTCTTGCCAGCAGCAGGGTCGCGATCGCTAAATTGCAGAGCGGCAACATCGCTGTATGGGATGCTTACGCGCGGGCTGCCATCCGCGGGAAGCAGTCGTACCAATGACGAAGTAAGTGTGTCGCCGGTGCGTCGATCGTAAAGATATCCATTAATCACATCTCCGCTCTTGCGAGTGATGCGAACATCGCCGCGGTAGTCGAAAGCCTTTTCGAGCGCGGTACGAAGTTCTTCCTCGCTGTCTAGTTGCGGCACCCAACCTTGTAGTTGCTCATGCGCAAAACCGGGTGCTACTTCCAACGCGTCCGGATTGACGTTCTCATCCATCAGGCTTGGTGCTCAGTCGTAGCTTGGATCTGAACCAGCGGCTTCTTTCCACTTACCAGATTGCTGGGATCGTTGAGCAATGCCTTCCCATAGGCATCTTTGTATCCGCTGAATAGGAAAGACTTTGCCATTCCGATAAACCCGCCGAGCGTGTTGAAGCCGTGGTGGACCGAGGAAGCTTCGTAGCCGCTATGGACCATGCAGTTGGCGCACTTTGGATTGCCGGACTCGGTGC
>CALMAV010000474.1:0-259 GCA_937859895.1 uncultured Bryobacterales bacterium
TTCGCTGCCGGCCTACCGCATACAGCAATGCATCGCCCGAAATCTTCTTATTACTTTCCAACACGGCAACTACGCCAGCGCCACCATTCGTCTCTTCTACGCTGTGGACTTCCTCATTCAGACGCATGGTGACGCGATGGTCACGTAAATGATAAGACAGCGCTTCGACAATCTCCTGGTCGGCAAACTCGAGCAATCGCGGCCGCTTTTCAATCAGCGTTACGCGAACGCCAAGCGTTGCAAACATGCACGTGTACTC
>CALMAV010000474.1:269-1449 GCA_937859895.1 uncultured Bryobacterales bacterium
CGCCAACCACAATCAGCGTGCGAGGCACAGACGGCATGTCCAGAATTTGATCGCTATTAATGATTGTGCGCGAATTGATCGGGACTTTTTCGGACGCTGCGGGCTTAGTTCCTGTACCTATTACCACGCGATCGCCCGTGATATCGACACTGCCGCGCGAATTGGTTACGGAGATAGTTGTCGGGTTCTTAAAGCTTGCGACCCCCGTCATCACCTCAATGCCGTTTCGCGCTAACTGCGCCGTTGTCACATCCACTTCTGTCTTGATAACGTGCTGAACCCGGAACGCGAGGTCCGCCATCGTGATTTTTTCTTTAACCCGATAGCTGACACCATAGATGTTCTGGTAGTTGTAGCCGGAAAGATGAAGGACGGCCTCCCGCATCGTCTTGCTCGGAATTGTGCCGGTGTTGATGCACACTCCGCCAATTACCTCGCGCCGTTCAATCAGCGCGACCCGCTTCCCACTCTTCGAGCCTTGAATCGCAGCACGCTGGCCAGCCGGCCCGGAGCCAATCACAATCAGATCGTATTGAGCCATTAGAGACTGTTGTCCAGAATATCCGCAGTTTCGTAAGCCACCAGGTTAGTGCCCGCATTCGGCTTAGACCGGGCCATTCGCCCGGAGTAACTAATTAGATGTTCCAGTTGTTTTATTCTTTACGCTTTCAGCACCCTTGGCTGTGGCATCAGCGGCCTTGTGTGTACCTTTAACAACCCCGTGCTTGGTCTTGCGAGCACCTTTCTTAACAGCGCCAGTGGTCTTCTTTCCGGCATCTTTTAGGTCGCCACCAACAGTCCCCTGTTGTCCAGCCGACAACCCCATAGCGCCGGCAAGAAAGAATGAAAGGAATAAAGCTTTACGGTTCATAATCCTATTCCATCACATACTTATGGAAACGCGTTAGAACTTACGGCTGACTCCGAGCAAGCAGTCACACAGGGTGGTCAGACACGGCACGATCAAAGACGGTCTGTGACGCGACTATTCGCCCAACTTTCGACGTACCGACGCCCCCGCAATTGGGGCGTCAAGCACCCTCAGAGCCAACCCTGCCTACCGAGTACGCACAGTGCAATCGCACAGCTACTGATGTGAACCGGATTAGAGGCGGCGTTTTGGGAAGACGTGTTCAGCCTTCCCGCCGCTCACTCTTCCGAGATTAGGCCGACCGTGATT
>CALMAV010000474.1:1459-2297 GCA_937859895.1 uncultured Bryobacterales bacterium
ACCCAGTAATTGGCTTTCGAAGCTGAAGTCCGGGCGGCCAAAGCCACGCTTCTTCTCGTATGCCTGATATGTCGCTTTGAGTCCAGCGAGGAAATCAGTCGGCTTAAAGGCCAACATTCGTTGTGCTTTAGTGACAATCTGCGTGATAGCCGGCAAATCGTAGTAGTAACCAAAGTAAAGCCGCTCACCGATTGCTTGGCCGCCCGACCGGTAAATAACATCCCGAGGAACTGAAATGATCTGCGGATCACGAACACAAGCGGCCCGAGCCAGATCGACTACCAATTCATGCTGCGTAATCGGCCGGGGATTAGCTGTATTAAAAGCATTGCCAACCGCGTTCCGCTGCTCCATAACCTTCATCGAGAGATCAACCAAATCGTTCACGTAAATGAACTGCATCAGCCGATGCCCCTCACTGGGCAGAATGACAGGGCGGTTCGCGCGGAAGCGGTCCCAGAAGAACGCCTCACGATAGAACGGATTGTTTGGGCCGTAAACAAAGGGCGGTCGCAACGTCACAACAGGAAAACCCGTCCGCTGGTGAAGCCGGAAGAGCGCCCGCTCGCTCATTGCCTTATGGCGCGCGTAGATCGCAGGGTGATCATCAGGCGCTAAAGCATCGCCTTCATGATGATTCAAACCGTCGCCGTATGCTGCCACACTCGACATGAACACATAACGGCTGACACGCCCGTCAAAGATATTGGCAGTCAACTCCACCTGTGCGCCCGTGGTGCCGCGCTCCCAGTCATAAGCAAAATCAAAGACAATATCGAAGCGCGTCTTACCAATTGCCGACTTTACGCTTTGCGCGTCGTTACGATCTGCCTGCAAG
>CALMAV010000474.1:2307-4143 GCA_937859895.1 uncultured Bryobacterales bacterium
TGCCAAAGTTGTGGCGAGGCTTACGGTGCAGGAGATAAACGTCGTGTCCTGCCTTCACCAGCTCTTCCACCAGCAGACGCCCAATGAACTGGGTGCCGCCGATGATTAAGATGCGCCGGGTATCCGACAGCATCTCGATCCTGCTCTTTTCTTCGAACTTCCGAATGTCGCCGTCAGGGGCGAACGCCAGCCGCGCCATATTTAGTAAGACCGCCTTTGAGCGGCCTCGTGGGCCGGCTCCTTAGTCGTAGTACTCGAGACCCAAGTGAGTAATCAGGTCTTCACCTTGCATCCAACGCAAGGTGTTTTTGAGCTTCATTGATTGGATGAAGATATCGTGCTCCGGATACAATCCTGCAGCCGTCATCGGGCCTTTAAAATAAAACGCCAGCCACTCCTGGATACCTTTCATGCCTGCCCGCTGCGCCAAATCCATAAACAGCACTAGATCCAGAACCAAGGGCGCCGCTAAAATGGAATCCCGGCACAAAAAATCAATCTTGATCTGCATCGGGTAGCCAAGCCACCCCTCAATGTCGATGTTGTCCCAGCCCTCTTTGGCATCGCCGCGAGCGGAGATAATAATTGATGCGAACCAAATGGTAGAGATCTTTATAAAGTTCTTGGTACAGATCGGGCTGTAGTATTTGTTCCAAAACCGACAGCTTGGTCTCTTCTTTGGTTTTAAATGATCCTGGTGTTCGGTCCATGAATGCGCGGGACAATGATCTTGCCCGTGCAGAACGTATCCCATAGCTGAAAACAGCAAAGGGGAAGATGAGAGTGGAGAAGTCAAAGCGGGCGCGGTATACGCGAGAGTTTAAGCAAGAAGCAGTTCGGCTGGTGGAGTCAGGCCAGAGTATTGCGGCGGCAGCACGGAGCTTGGAGTTAGTCGAGCAAACGCTTTATAACTGGATCAAAGCCCAGCAGCAAGGCAAGCTGCTGGGCTCACCGGAGAAGCCGGTGAGTGCCGAGCAGATGGAGATTAGCCGGTTACGCGCGGAGCTGGCACGAGTGAAGATGGAGCGCGACATCCTGGGAAAGCGACGGCGTACTTCGCCAAGGAAGGGAAGTCAAGTACGCCTTTATCGGCGATCATCGGCAGGTGTGGCCGATCCGCATTCAATGTCACGTGCTGGGCGTCAGCGTCCCTGGTTACTACGAGCACTGGGCACGCCTGACACGGATGGGGGTTCGTCGTCATCGAAGCGACGAGGCGTTGGTGGTGCAGATACGAGCCGTTTACCAGGCGCATCGCGGAGCCTATGGGTGGCCGCGTATCTGGCGGCAACTGTGCGCCCAAGGCGTCCACGTCGGCAAGGAGCGGGTGCAACGGTTGATGCAGCGACACGGCATTCGAGCACGCGGCACACGGCGGTTTCGCCTGGCCACCACCAATAGCCGGCATAGCTTGCCGATAGCGCTCAACCTACTGGATCGGCAGTTCACGGTGAGCGAACCGAACCGTGTGTGGACCGGTGACATCCCCTATATCCGGACCGACGAAGGATGGCTGTTCTTGGCCGTGGTGGTGGACCTGTTCAGCCGTCGCGTGGTCGGGTGGTCGCTGCGGCCGGACATGCGCTCGGGGTTGGTCGAAGATGCACTGCGAATGGCTTGGGGGGGAACGCGTGCCTGGCCACAATGCCGGATTGCTGTTCCACAACGATCGAGGCAGTCAGTACGCCAGTGACGGGTCCGGCAACTTCTGCAACGGTTCGGCATTCAGCCCTCGATGAGCCGCAAAGGCGACTGCTGGGACAACGCCTGTTCGGAAACGCTGTTTGCTCCCTGAAGGTGGAACGGCTAGGTGGGCGCAAGTTTGCCACTCTACGT
>CALMAV010000475.1 GCA_937859895.1 uncultured Bryobacterales bacterium
GATCAACAAAGAAACGGTGATGGAATTCTTCCGGTCCAATTTCTTCGGCGGCTCGTCATTGACGCCACAAGGCCTCCAGTTTTTCGAAAAAGTGGCGAAACTTGCATTCCGTGGCGACGTAGCCAGGAAGTTCAGCAGTCTAGAAACCTCAGACTACCCGGTGTGTAAGTGGGGATGGTGCTTGAAGTGGCATCCCAACATCGACAGCTGGGAACGCTTCTCAAAGGTGCTCATCGGCGCTGCAGAACAGCAGACTCATCGAGTCTCCAACCTTGCAGTCAAAGCATTACACGATCGGCTCAACAAGAATGGAATAGAAGTCTTTAATGATGCGGGAGACGGAACATGGACGCTAACCGGAGACAACTTCATGAACCTGAAGAATCTCGGGATCATTCGAAAAGCGGTGGAGCAATCGGTGGCAAACATCAATGATCCGTCGATCTTTGCGACTAATATCGATTTCCCTGCGTACTTTGCAAAGGTTTGGAGGCATGTGCCGCAACTTACTCCAACCTCTCTGAAGGCGCTCGCAAAATTGACTGGTGACTACGCGCGCCCTGACTCGGATGTGCTTGTGGTTGCTGCTGCGGACATTATCTACGATCAGGTAAATTCGCTAATCCAGACACTCGTAGCCGAAAACAAGCTTAAACCTGCCTGATAGGAGTTTCAAAATGGGAAATCGATTTCTGGATGCAGACGATTATGGGACCGATTTAGCGGGTCCCCAATACTTCAAAAGCTATGGAGGAACGCTCCGTGGATACGGCGCCCGGGAGAACGGCGCTGGCCGGTTCGCGACCGCCCAATCTTCCACTTGGGCTCAGTCGCTCTCTGCTGGGGATAGAACCCTCATTATCCTTATTGAGAACGGGGGAGTGGATTTAGGCATTCCTGCACTGGTCGACAAACTCTTGGCGTCCATCCCCGGAGCGGCTCTTCTTCCGGCCAGCTTTCGCGAAAGCCTGGTAGCCAAACTTGGCGAGAAAATCCGCAGCTTCACCGACAATTTGCTGGAATCAGCCGAGCTCTCGTTGAATCGATACAATGCCGCAAAGCCGAGTCTTTTTGGTGATGTCGATACTCTGCGCGACGGAACTTCGTCTTTTGCGGATCTTAAGAGCAAGCTCCTTGGGCTCTCAAAGGCTGGAAAGATCATCGATCTCTTTATCCTCACTCATGGCTCCTCCGACTTTATTTCGATCCCGGGAGGTATCAACGGTAAGAAGATCCGCGATATGAAAGCTGAGAATGGCAAGCCACTTACTATTCGCAGCGTTTACATGATGAACTGTGTCGGGTCGTCGCTGAACCAGGCATGGCTCGATGCCGGAGCAAAGGTTTCTGCAGGAGCGCTCAACAATAACTACTTGCCTGAGCCCACCATGTATTTCTTCTGGAAGAACTGGCAGGAAGGCCAGACATTCGAGAATGCAGTAACTTCTGCGTACCGGAAGACCATCAACTTGATGAACGAGGCAGTTCGGACAATTGTAAGTCAGTTGCCAGGCGGCAGCCTTTTGGCAAACGCTATTGATTTCGAGAACCTCTCGTTTGTGAAAGACAGCGCACCTGTGATCCAGGGGCAGCGTAGCGTCACTATTAGCTCCGACGACCTTACTTTTTCGCAAAGCATGGCGAGTAGTCTGGCGACCACGATATTGCCGGTGAAGCTGCTCCGCTCGTTCGGGACTTCTCAAAGTGAGAATGGCTCGGCAGTCGCGACACGCTCTCTTTCACCCCAAGGAATGGAGTTTCTAAAGACACTTGAAGACCTGCGTCTTACTTTGTCGAACGATCGGCTCGCCTGTATGATCGGTTACGGGACGAGACTACATTCCGGCGACTGTGATGGACGTCCGTCGGAAGATCGATACAACAAAGGGATCTCGAAGGAAGATGCGAGCAACTGCTTAAGGACAAGGTAGCGGAACTACAGCATGTGGTTGATGAGAGTGTAACTGTTCCACTCACGCAGAACCAGAACGATGCGCTTATCAGCTTCATCTATAGTGTCGGCGGCCACAAGTTTCGGAACTCGGCTCTTCTTCGGCAGCTTAACCAAAGTGATTATACGGGAGCAGTTTCCGAGCTGAAGAAGTGGACCAAAGCAAGCCAGAACGGCAGTGTTGCTGATGTGCCGAATTTGGTGAAGCGACGGCTTGCCGAGGCGAATCTGTTTCAGTCGCCGGATGGTGTCCACGCCCAATCTTTATCTGCAATCGACTATGCCATCCCCGGTATGTTGCCCGTTGTCGCCCAACCCACGCCATACACTTGCTGGGCGGCTGTTTTCACGATGATGTCTTCGTGGAAGAGCAATATGTCACTGACTATTCTGAACGCTCTCACCCCGTTGGGATCCAAGTACGTCGACATGTTTCGGAATGACGTTGCGCTCGACAGTAACTCGGCGAGCACACTGTATAAAGATGCGGGCCTGATCCCTCTTACGTCTTTCAACCCGTCCATTGACGGGTGGGTCGGCCTCTTAAGAAAGTACGGCCCTCTTTACATCGACATCGGCTACAACGTAAAGAATGCAGGAACCCACGCGGTGATTGTGACGGCGATCTCGGGCGACGGCTCTCCGGAAAATACTTCGATCGTGTATGTCGATCCGGATGGAGGCAAGATTTTTACGGTGAAGTATCAGGAGTTTGCCGGCAAGTATGAGGCGCAGAGCGCGGTGCAATGGCCCTACACGATTGTGCATTGGCCGCCTTCTGCGCAGACCGGGATGCCTACTGGCCTGTCGATTACAAACTCGTACACGTTTCACAGTCCAAGCTTTGTAATGCAGGAATCGGAGTACTCCACAGCACAGAACCCGGCCGCTGCCGTTATTGCCGGTCTAGAAGTGGCTGATGCAGCGCAGATCGGTTTGGCCGCAGTGGCCATTGTGCAGGCGCAAGTCTCGGCAGCTCAAGGAAGCTTTT
>CALMAV010000476.1 GCA_937859895.1 uncultured Bryobacterales bacterium
AGGATGCCTTCAACATCTCGACTCGCCAAAATGGAAACCGAACGCCCGTCCTGATGAACATGTTCTACGCCGTTTGGCCAATGAAGCGGCACCTCTGACTGCGACTCATAAACAAGGTGCAACCGGCGATACTGCGCCTTCAGATTATCCAGTGAGTTGCTGACCACCAGCGCACCGCCATCAATAATCGAAACGTAGTCAGCAATCTGATCGACCTCTGCCAATTGGTGTGACGAAAAGAAGATCGTGATACCCTCAACCGCTGCAAGGCTAACCAGTTCACGGAGCAGCTCTTCTACCGCAGCAGGGTCGAGACCATCCGTTGGCTCATCGAGAATGAGAAGTTCGCCGCCTCGCGAAAGAGCAAGAAGCAGCATCAGCTTCGACCGCATACCTTTTGACAGACGAGGAACTTTTTGATGGAGCGGTAGTTGGAAGTTTTTGAGGTAGCGCTGCGCAAGATCATCACGCCAATGGGGAAAGAAGGGCCGGGTAAACCGAATGATCTGATCAACGGTCATGTATGGATAAAGATCCTTCTCCTCGGTCACGTACCCAATGCGCCGTCGAATGCCCACCGCCGCTCGCCGGTCAAACACGGGTTCTCCAAAGATCGTAGCCACGCCAGAATCCGGCCTCAACATGCCCATTAGCAACTTGATCGTGGTTGTTTTGCCAGCTCCGTTGCGGCCGAGAAACCCGAAGATGCTTCCCTTGGGCACTTGCAGATCCAGGCCGCGCACAGCTGGTTTACTCTTAAAGGCTTTGCTAAGCCCGGTTGTCTCGATAACAAAGTCAGTCAAGGGTTATCTCCGATTCGTTGTTCCGCAGAAGAGCCAGCTCGTTCTCCACCAGCCTTCTGATCTCGTCCTCACTAAGTTGGAGCGACGCTAAACGGTCCATAGCGGACTGAACAATACCTTGCGCTTTTCGCATCACCTTGGCCCGCGACACCACTGATTCAGGGACGAAAGCACCGGATCCGTGGCGCAACTCAATCACGCCTTCATGCTCCAGTTCGCGATACGCGCGTGCAACAGTATTAGGATTCATAACCAAGTCTTCGGCGAGTTTCCGGATTGTCGGCAACTGGTCACCACCCCTGAGCGCCCCGGTTTCTATGGCATGTTTGAGTTGCTCGATCAGTTGCAGATAGATTGGGACCCCGGAATGATGGTTTAAGCGAAGCAGCAAGTTGTGTATTAGTCTACTAATACACTATACACCGTGAAAAGAATTCTCAGCTGATGCGGTGATGTGTTGGAGAGAAACAATGGTGATGCACCAGATGAAGAACTTATTGGCAGATGCGAGTGAGCGCGCTACGCGCTATGTCATGGACGTGGGAGCTCGGCGGGTTGCCCCAAGTGCGGAAGATACGGCTCGGCTCGAGGCATTCCGCGAACCCTGCCCGGAAGGCGCATGCGATCCCGCGCAAGTGCTTGCACTCTTGGACGAGATTGGTTCGCCAGCGACCGTTGCTTCTACGGGTGGGCGCTACTTCGGATTCGTAACGGGCGGTACGCTGCCGGCCGCCCTTGCAGCCCATTGGTTAGCTGGAGCGTGGGATCAAAATGCGGCTTTCTCCACCATGTCGCCTGTGGCAGCAACCTTAGAGGAAGTTGCCCTAGGTTGGGTCCGTGATCTCTTAGGTTTACCTCTTTCCTGCGGCGCAGGCTTTGTTACCGGAGCCACCATGGCGAACTTTACCTGTTTGGCAGCTGCGCGCCATGCACTTCTCAAGCGAAAAGGATGGAACGTGGAGGAGGATGGACTTTTGGGCGCACCACCATTGACGGTCATTGTTGGCGATGAGGTACATGTCTCCCTACTCAAGGCGCTCGCGCTTCTAGGCCTTGGCCGGTCGCGCGTTATTAGGGTGCCGATTGACAGCCAGGGTCGTATGCGAGCTGATGCGCTCCCACCTCTGAATGACCAAACGATCATCTGCATTCAGGCCGGCAACGTTAACACCGGCGCCTTTGATCCAGCCAAGGAGATCTGTTCAGTCGCTCGCATGTCAAACGCATGGGTACACGTAGATGGCGCATTCGGCTTGTGGGCTGCAGTGGCACCCCAGCGAGCACACC
Organism: uncultured Bryobacterales bacterium; assembly: GCA_937859895.1. Taxonomy (GTDB): domain Bacteria; phylum Acidobacteriota; class Terriglobia; order Bryobacterales; family Bryobacteraceae; genus Bog-105. Next base: position 2,091 of record CALMAV010000476.1, read on the forward strand.
TGACGAAAGGGTTCAACCAGGCTGATTCCTGGGCAACAGATTGTCATAAATGGCTCAATGTCCCCTATGAATCAGGCTTGGCTTTCGTTCGTGAGCCAGAGTACCTTCGTTCAGCGATGGCGGCTAATGCTGCTTACCTGCAGACCTTAGACGGGCGCGAGCCGTCACACTACACCCCGGAGTCGTCGCGGCGGGCGCGAGCAGTTGAGATCTGGGCGTCACTGTGCTCACTTGGGCGGCGAGGACTAGCCGACATGATTGAACACAACTGCCGATTAGCCTGTCGATTCGCAGAGTTATTGAAAGGCGGTGGTTGTCGCATCTTGAACGATGTTGTTCTAAATCAAGTCCTGGTCTCATTCGGAGATGCTGCTCTCACGAAGCGCGTCATTGCGGAAGTTCAGAGAGAAGGAACCTGCTGGTGTGGCGGCACCGAATGGCAGGGTCAGACGGCTATGCGAATCAGCGTGTCCTGCTGGGCTACAACAGATGAGGATGTCGAGCAAAGTGCAAGGGCAATCTTGAGAATTGCATCCCGCGAATTGAGCCTTACTCCGGCGTAAAGTCGCGTAAACGGGCAACCGTGGAAGCATCCAGATGCTGCAATACGTCCACAAGAATCTTCACCAGACTATCGAAATCATTACGGTTCATAATCCCGTTATGCGCATGCGTGTAGCGCACCGGGACAACCAAATTCACTGTCGGCACTCCGGCATTGCTCTTCTGAATCTCGGCCGAATCATCGCCGTAGCCACTGACCAGATCCAACTGCAGCGGGACATTCAGATTCTTTGCAGCAGCCCGAACAAAGGCAGACAGCTTACGATTCGGCACCTCTGATGTGTCATAGAGAAATATGCCCGGGCCGGCCCCGAGCTTGGCCTGCGATTCTTCCGGGTGAGCTGGCAGCGTGTCGCCAACAACGCCGCCCTCCAGTGCGATGCCAATTTCAGGCTTAATCAGATCAGCAGCTGAGTGGGCGCCGCGCAACCCAACTTCTTCCTGCGTTGTAATGGCGTAAAAGATCTGGTTAGGATGTGGCGCACTCTGAAGCTGGCGCATGGCTTCCACTACGACCGCGCATCCGACACGGTCGTCCCAGGCTTTGCCCAAGTAATTCGCCGTGCCATTCATAATGCGGAATGGCGCATCAGGAACAATCGGGTCACCCACGCCAACACCGAGCGCTTGCACCTCCTCGGCAGACTTAGCACCGATATCCAGAAAGATCGAATCTCGGCTGACAGCACGCGTACGCTCGTCCGGCGGAACTAAGTGCACATCCCGAATGCCAGTCACGGCGCTGACTGGACCCTTGGAGCCTAGGATGGTCCAGCGCTGATCAGGCAGGGCAGCATCCAGCCAGCCGCCCAACATTTGCATTGTGAGATAGCCGCCAGGCGTAATGCGGCGAACCATCCCACCCAGCTCATCCATGTGAGCATCCACCATGATGCGCGGACCGCTCGTGCCTTGCGTCGCAACAATGGACCCCATGCCGTCATAGCGAAGCGAACTGGCCAGTGGCTTCATCTCGCCGACCATGATCTTGCGGATGGGCTCTTCAAAGCCGGAAGGACCGGCAGCATCAGAAAGGCGCTGCAGCAGACTCGCTGTACGGTCTTGAGCGCTGAGGGTCAGCGCGGTGAATGCAAGCGTAAGCGCAAGGGTATTAGCTGGACGGATGAGCATGAAAAATTATACGGGAGCGGCGTCCCCTTCACGCTCTTTCAGCGTGTCACGACCCAGCTTCAGCCTGCGGCGAGGCTGCGAGTCGGCGATGGGACGAACGCGTAGGGGACGTTCCTGCAGGATCAAGTCACTGGCCTGCACCAGAGGCTCGGCGTGGAACCAGCGTTGGAAGGGCGAATCGTACAAGACGTTGCAGATAGCGGCGAGGCTCATGCCCTGGTGATGAGCCATCCAGCTGCGGACCACTTCGTACTTAGGCTTGCGAAAGCGAGACACCGGCCCCGACTGGTAGTCAATCGACTCAAAGAAGCCATAGTCACTCAACCACTTCTGCTTAGCCATTCCGAGCATGTTCAGCAGGCTGCCCGGCGTGTCAACCAGAAGCGCAAGGCAGCTCGAGTAAGGTGAGACAACCAGTGCCTTTTCGCGCGAGACATTTAGCGCCAAGCCGGGGACACCAAAGGCAGAGTACTGGTAATTGCCATCGGCATCGCGCTGTGAGTAAGCAGCTTCAGAGATGCCCCACGGTATCCGGCGACGCTTGCCATACGCCTGCTGCGCTCGTACTGCCGAGCGCGTTGCACGATCCAGTAACGTATTGGGGTGTGACCGCTCCCAGATCACCGGCATCAGGTACTCGAACATCGTGCCGGTCCAAGAAATGAGAACGCTCTCTTCCTCGCACAGTGTGTGGGTGCGGCCAAGACGAAACCAGCTGTCTTGTTCGGTTTCTCCTTTCGCAACTGCAATGAAAGTGGCAGTGCGGGACTCGGAGGCAAGAAGGTCATAGCAGGATTTGTTGAATTCCTGTTTTGCCACATCGTAGCCAATAGAGAGCAGGTTACGACGGGGGTCGACGAACATCTTGAAGTCCATGTGCTGGACTAGGCGGTCGGAGTGACTCGCAATAGTCCGGATGCGAGAAGCCAGGTTATGCAGGCGAGCACGGCAGGCAGGAAGTAGCTCCAGCAGTTGCAAGGCAAGCGAACGCATCCCACTTTCGAGGCTCACACCGGACAGCAGAGAGCTCAGATCGTTTTCGAATTGGGTGTAGTAATTATCGGCCTCTGCCGGCTTCACAGTCGGGGAAAGCCACTGCGCGTTTCTCTTTTCATTTGCACTGCGCAGCTCCTCAAACTCCGGCAGCAGCCAGGGCGCAAAATCTCGAGCCTGCTTCCGCAAAGCACGAAGCCGCCGGACATACTCCAATTGAAACCAGTTGCTGTCCTCCCCTGAAGCAAGCGGCTCTTCGCTTTTGTAGAGAGTACGAATCAGAGCCGTAGAGGAACCCGACCTGCGTTCACGGTCCATCTTAGAAAAGCCCGAGATGATCTGGTAATCGGTGATGCCATCAACCGCATTCTCACGAAAGAGCGGCTGACGAAGCAGCTCGAAGGCACCCTGCTTGAGACTGAGAAGAGAGGCTGCCAGATTGCCGCTGTCCACGCTGGAGATAAACGCTGGCTCCAGTGGCCGCAGCGTTAAGTTGTCATACCAATTGTAGAAATGGCCGAACTGAGCCGGCAGCCGCCTCATCGTCTCAAATGTGTTTTCAGTTAGCGTCGTGAACTCTTCTAACGTGATGAAGCCGAACTCAAGCGCTGCCTGCCGTGAGTTCAACAGCAGACCAAGATTGGTAGGCGAGAGGCGTTCGGCAACGCGGTATGGCTCCAACTGCAAGTTGTCGGGGATCAACCAGTGGTTCCCCTCATTGCTCAACTCCGCAAAGTATCGCCAGGTACGAAGGGCCACCTCACGCAGGAACCGCCTTTGATTCTCCGTTAGCTCAGCCGTGATTGGGTGAGGCGAACTGTTCAGCCAGTTTGAGATCAGCTTCGAGAAGAACCAGACGAGGAGGAATGGTGCTGCATAAGGAATTGCTTCGGGGTGAAAGTACACAGCCACCGCAAGCACAATGGAGATAAGCGGAACCCAGTTCAGGTAAGTGTCAACCGGAGTCCTTTTACGAATACCCAATTCAGCTTCGGTGGCCGTTTCCCATTCAAGCAGTCGCGAGTGGGTGATGTAACTTCGAATTCCTGTACGAATAATTGCGTCCAAAGCAACCAGCGATTGGTGTGCCAGAAACGCAATATTTAAAAAGATACTGAAGTGTGCTGTAAAGAAGTCAACAACTGAGTCGCGAGCCGCCATTAAGTTGCGGCCGAATGCAGCCCGCAGGAGTGAAAAGACAAGGCGGAAGTAGATCGGCAGCACAAGCAACGCCAGTGTGACCAGAGTCCAGAAGCGCGGACCACCGGGCAGGGCAAACCAGCCAGCCACTAGCAGCAGGAAGGTCGCCGGCTCTACCAGGCTTCGCCGCAGGTTATCGATAATCTTCCACTTTGAGATGGTAGAAATGGGGTTGGAAACCAGGCGCCCGGATTCATCCGGAACCTTACTCAGCACCCAGCGGGCAATCTGCCAATCGCCACGAAGCCAGCGATGCTTGCGACGGTTGTACGCGCTGTAATGTGACGGGTAGTCGTCAATAACCTCAACGTCTGAGACCAGGCCGGCGCGCGCGTAAGCACCCTCAATCAGATCATGGCTGAGCAGGGCGTTGCGCGGAAACCGTCGTTCTAAAACTTCGCGGAGCGCATCCACATCGTAGATGCCTTTCCCGGTGAAAATCCCTTCGCCGTACAAATCCTGATATACGTCGGAGACTGCCCGTGAATAGATATCGAAACCAGTCTGGCCGGAGTAGATACTGGCGAGCCGCGACCGGGTCGCCGAGTGGACACTGATGCCGACTCGCGGCTGCATGATGCCATAACCCATTGTGACGATGTTGAGTTCGGGGTCGATAAGCGCTCGATTAAGCGGGTGAGAGATGGTGCCAATCAATCGCTGGGCAGAGCCCCGCGGCAGTTGCGTATCGGAGTCAAGTGTCAGGACATACTGAATCCGGGGTAGGCGCGCCATGTCCCCGGCCTTCACCGGAAACGGGTCAAAAGCCTGCCGCAGCATTTGATTCAAGTCAAGCAGCTTGCCGCGTTTGCGCTCCCAACCCATCCAGGCGCCCTCACGCGGATTGTAGATCTGATGGCGGTGGAACAGATAGAAACCACCATAGGGCTCGTCGTGATACTTCGTGTTCAGCTCATTGATCAGCCGAATCGCCAAATCGATACGAGGATCGCTCTCGCCAGGCGGTTCAGCACTGTCTGGTAGATCGGTCAGCAAAGCATAGAAGATGTTGGGGTCACGATTGACCAGATAACGTACTTCCAAATCTTCAATCAACTGGTGAATCTGCTTCTCATTAATCAGCAGTGTGGGAATAGCAACCATCGTTGCGCTCCCGGCCGGGACAGCCTTGCTGTAATCGATCTTGGCCAGCGGTCGCGGCGTGAGCACGGTCGTCACAAAGTAGTTCATCAGTTCTACTGCGGCCTGGGTAGCAGGAATGATCAGCAACAGCGCGCCGGCAATCAATCCCAGTGGCTGCTGATGATAGACCAGGCTCATGATGAGCGAAATAACCGTAATCAGAGTGATGAGTTCTATACCAATGATGTAGACCTCATCGGGAAAGCGATGGAACAAACTCTCGAAATAGCTGGCTAGAGATGGACGATAGCCAACGGACTGACGGAACTCGCGACCTCCAGCCTCATCCATCAGGTAGTAGCCGACATGGCGCAGACGATTTTTGAGAGCGTCTGGCGTAGTGCGGAACACCTTGGCTTCAGAAGCAGTGCGAACCAGTCGCTCGCAAAGCTCTACTTCGCCGGTATCCGAACGCGCAGCAATCTTTTTCACCTTGCGGCGATAAGTTTGCCGGCTCTCCAGATCCATAAACGGATACACGCCAGCCGGATCAAGCG
>CALMAV010000477.1:0-3057 GCA_937859895.1 uncultured Bryobacterales bacterium
CGGTGCATCCGGCCCATCCACTCAGAGTCCCGCTTGGCCAGGTAATCATTTACCGTTACGACATGAACGCCTTTCCCGCCTAACGCATTCAGATAACTGGGAAGTGTCGCTACCAGCGTCTTGCCTTCACCGGTCTTCATCTCCGCAATTCGGCCCCGGTGCAAAACGACCCCGCCGATAAGCTGTACATCGAAGTGGCGCATCTTGAGCGCACGGCGACCGGCTTCCCGAGCCACCGCAAATGCCTCGATTAGGATGTCATCGAGCGAAGCACCATTGGCAACGCGTTGCTGGAACTCGGGCGTTTTTGCAGCCAGCTCTGCGTCGGTAAGCTTTTGCAATTGCGGTTCAAGGTCACCGATGGCCGCCACAATAGGGCGAATCGCCTTGATCTCCCGCTCATGTTTTGTGCCAAAAACTTTGGCTAACGCGCCTTCAATCATAGTTGGAACTGTACTTCTAGTGTAACTGGATTCGAGCCCTTTTGGCCCCCACGCGCATCAGGACTGTTGAGCACTCATTTGCAAGTCAGTTGTAACCTTCGGAAACCATCGGACGTTGCTTGTTATAACAAGCATGTGTTTTTTTCTCTCCTCCGACTACAGTCGGCACGGACTTCCGTGCGCTTAGCGGCAATGGGCACTTGCGGGTACGGCGCGGTGATTGTGCTTGCGCTTCTGTGTCTCTCCGGTGTCTGCATGGAAGCCCAAACAACGTCGCCTGCCCCGGTTAGTCAATCTGCCGATGGAGAAACCCTCGATAAGCACGCCGCAACTGAGCGGGAGGCAAGGGAACAACGTAGGATTGAAGCCGAGCAGCAACTGAAGCGCGAAGAGCGCCAGCGAATCTTGGGCTTCATGCCTAATTTCAATACTGCGGATACGGCTAGATACGTGCGTCTCACACCGGGGCAGAAAATTCGCCTTGCAGCTAAGACCTCTTTTGATCCGTTTACCTTCGGTGTTGCTGCTTTGGATGCAGCAATCGGGCAAGGGCAAGACAGCTTTGACGGTTATGGCCAGGGTGCGCAAGGATATGGGAAGCGCTTGGGTGCGGCCTATGTCGATAGTGTCGACGGCACGATGATCGGAAACGCTTTCCTTCCAATTCTTTTCCGGCAGGATCCTCGTTACTTCCGGAAGGGCACGGGAAGCTTTAAGAGTCGGCTCCTTTATTCCATGTCTACCACCGTGCGTGCCAGGAGTGATGGCGGACGCTGGGTACCAAATTACTCAAATGTGCTAGGAAATGTTGCCGCCGGCGGGATTGCCAATCTTTACTATCCAGCCTCTGATCGCGGCGTAGGACTCACATTCCAGCGCGCTCTCACGGTAACAGCTGAGGGAGTGATTGGTGCATTCCTGGTCGAGTTCTGGCCTGACGTTTCACATCACTTCGCTAAGAAGCGCCTCGCGAAACAGCCTGTTGACAATCCGTAGTCAGGAACTTCTGTCGACAAACTTCTGCGGCATTTAGGGTCGTCATCCGTACATTCACCTGAGTGCATCTTAGGACCCGATGCCACAAGCGTAAGAACTCTATTGGTTTCTACGGTCGACCGGTCGTGTTTCACAACACGAAAGTGACGCCAGTCCAACCTGTGCTCGATTACGTGATGATATGTGTGTCGAATCAGGCTCCGGTTAGGTCTACTCTAAGTGACTCATACCGAACTACAGACTGAGGAGCAGTCCGTTGTGCCCGAGCTTAGCGAGAAGCAGCAGCAGGAGGTGCAGGATCGGACCTCCGTCAGCGCTGTCGTGGTGCACGAAGCTATCCGGCATGATGGCGAAGAAGAACTGTCCCGGTCCATGTCGGCTCTAGCCTGGTCAGGCCTTGCTGCCGGACTGTCAATGGGCTTCTCCCTTGTTGCGCAGGCTCTGTTGCGTTCCCATCTGCCGGATGCGCCCTGGCGGCCGCTGCTGGTTAGCCTCGGCTATCCGGTAGGCTTCCTTATAGTAATTGTTGGACGGCAGCAGCTGTTTACCGAAAACACTCTCACCGCGATTCTCCCCCTTCTGACACGGCGAAACTGGAGCACATTTGGACGCGTGTGCCGACTGTGGACGGTCGTGCTAGGGGCCAATATGATTGGTGCCCATGTGTTTGCCTGGGTGGTGAGTAACACAGCAATGTTCCGCCCTCCCGTGCGAGCAGCCATGTTGGTGTTAGCGCAGGAAGCGATGAATGTCAGCTTCGGCAACGCAATTCTGCGAGGTATCTTCGCAGGCTGGCTTATCGCTATGGTCGTCTGGATGCTAGCGTCTATCGATACGGGCCGGATTGCAGTCATCGTGATCCTTACGTATGTCGTTGGATTGGCCGGTCTGACCCATATCGTGGCCGGTGCCGTGGAAGTCTTGTTTCTGGTGATGGTTGGAGCTAAAAGCTGGGCGGCAGTTGCTGGCGGCTACTTAGTGCCGACTCTACTGGGTAACATTATCGGCGGAGTCTCCTTAACTGCCGCAGTGAACCATGCGCAAGTGGTAGCTGGAAATACGGCTACTCAGACTCCTAAGAATTGCGCGCAGTAACAAGGTCCACAATCGCGCACAAAGAGCGTTGGGCTGGCGACTCAGGAAAGCTAAGAATAATGGATCGTGCTTTCTCAGTGAACGTATAGGAGCGTTCGTAAGCCTTGGCGATAGCTCCATACTTTTCCAGGATCTTGGCAATACGCATGAACGGCACCTGCTCATAGTTGCCGTCACTGACAACGGTTTCGACAGCGCGGCGCTCCTCGGCCGTTGCATCCTGGAGGGCGTAGATGATGGGCAACGTAACCTTACCCTCACGTAGATCATTGCCCGACGGTTTGCCCAGAATCTTTTCCGAAGAGGTGAAATCGAGGATGTCGTCCACCAGCTGAAAAGCCATGCCGAGGTTCCAGGCGAAGTCGCCCAGCTTGGATTCAGTGGCCTCGTCGATCTCACCGGAAACGCCGCCCAGACAGGCGCACGCGGAAAAAAGGCTCGCTGTCTTCCGATCAACCAACTCCATGTAATCGGCCTAAGAAATATCGACGCGATGCAGACGCTCCAGCTGCAAGAGTTCGCC
>CALMAV010000477.1:3067-7819 GCA_937859895.1 uncultured Bryobacterales bacterium
GACCGATTAGCAGGTCGAGAATGTGAAAATTCCGCTCACGCAACGCGACTTGAAAGGCCTGCATGTATAGCCAGTCGCCAGAGAGCACCGATACATTATTGCCCCAAACAACATTCGTAGATGGCCGTCCGCGCCGAGTCTTGGCAATATCGATCACATCGTCGTGGACCAGGGTAGCGGTGTGAATCATTTCGACAACGGCAGCCATGCGCCGGGCACAAGCGGTAGGCGGACCCACCAAGCGGTTACAGAGCAGCAGCAGCGCAGGCCGAAGGCGCTTGCCACCGCCCGCTTGAAGGTATTGATTGATGGTAGTAATAGCCTCAACCGAGGCCACCGACTCCACACTAATCTCTCGTTCGACAGCCTGAAGGTCTTCATGAACCAGCTCAAACGCTTCGCGCGCACTGAGGGACTGCCGAATTTTGGTGAACATATTGTTTCCGCTTCCGGAATTTTAGTGTAGCGGCTGAAACGCCAGAGGCAGACCAGTCTTACCGTTTAGGAAGATCCTTTCGAAATTGGATGTGGTTTGGGCCTCAAGGACCTCGAGAGGCTCACTCCGGAGTGCAGCCAAAACATGTGCAGTGGGAAGTAAGTACGATGGCTCGTTGCGCTTACCACGGTGCGGAACGGGAGCAAGATAGGGTGAGTCGGTCTCGAGCAACAAGCGATCGAGTGGGGTAAGTTGAGCCGCCTCGCGAACTGCACCTGATTTCGGAAAAGTTGTCACGCCGCCAAACGCCAGATAGCAGCCGAGTTCCAGACACTCCTCTGCTTGGCGGGCATTGCCAGTAAAGCAATGCATGATGCAGGCTGACCCGGAACTGCTCTGTTCTTCCCGCAAGATAGCGAGCGTATCGTCCCACGCATCGCGCGTATGAATAATAACCGGAACGCCTGCTTCAGCAGCCATGCGCAGTTGCTGACGAAAGATGGGCTCTTGCGTTTCGGCGGGCACTCCCCAGTGGTAATCTAATCCGATCTCACCGATTGCCACAACCTTTGGATGCGAAAGCAGATCTTGGAGATGGGGGAAAGTGCGGGAGGTCACTTTGGCTGCGTCGTTCGGGTGCACGCCTACCGTTGCCCAGACCGAAGGCGCCATTTCGGCCTGACGAATGGCTACTTCCAGATCAGGAGGACCATCGCCGGTCCCGATTGAGAGCATGTACTGTAAGCCAGCAGCATAAGCGCGAGCCAGCACGGCATCGCGATCTTCACTGAACTGCTTGTCGTCCAGGTGACAATGTGAATCGACGAAAGGCACGGAGTCTACTTCAGCCGCGCACCGATTGGAACTTCTTCCAGAAAGGAAGCGAGTACGGGTGAGCCGCCTTCCAGGCTCGCGGCCACGATCATGCCTTGAGATGTCAAACCCCGAAGCTTGCGCGGCTGCAAATTGGCAACAATAACCACTTTTCGACCAATCAACAGCTCAGGTTTATAGGCGAGCGCAATGCCCGCAACTATGGTGCGCGGTTCCGCTTCGCCAATATCAACGTTGAGATGCAGCAGCTTATCGGCGCCTTTTACCGGTTCGGCCGATTTCACCAGGCCGACGCGCAAGTCCACCTTGGAAAAGTCGTCGATGGAGATAGTATCGGCAATCGGCGCGACGGGCGTCGTTGTTGCGACCGAGGGAGCATCCGGAGCCGGAGAGACACCCATGAGAGCGGCTTGGCGGCTCTTTTCAGCCCCTTCTAATTCCACCATCTTCTTTACTGTATCCTTCACATCCAGGCGGGGGAAGACCGCGGCAATGGAGCTAATCTTCTGATTGCCAGGGAGGCCACCCCATTTTAAGGAGCCGACCTTTTCATCCTCAACTCGGCCTGTATACCCTAACTGTGACCAGATTGCCTGGGCCGACTTGGGCAGAATAGGCGATATCAGCACGCAAACAATGCGCAAAGCTTCAGCAGCTGTATACAGTGTCTCGCTGAGCAATTTCTGCGCGGCGTCGTCGGTCAGCTTGGCTAGCTTCCACGGCGCAAGTTCCACAATGTACTTATCGGCTGCGGAGATGATGCTCCAGACCTGTTCCAGGCCTTTGGAAAAATCAGAAGCATTGAAGTAAGCGAGTGCAGAAGCAGCAGCAGTTTCAGCAACGTGTGCTATCGCCGTATGGGAGGATGGCTCTGGGATCGTGCTGTCACGATACTGGGCCAGCATGCTCAACGTACGGCTGGCTAGATTCCCCAATCCGTTCGCCAGATCAGAGTTGTAGCGGCCGACTAGTGCGTCAAAGCTGAAGCTGCCATCCTGGCCGAACACGATCTCGCGAAGCAGGAAGTAGCGAAGCGCATCAACGCCCATAACATCTGCGATAGGCGAAGGTCGCACAATGTTGCCGCGCGACTTGCTCATTTTGTCGTTTTCGAAGAGTAGCCATCCGTGGGCAAAAACGCGCTTAGGCAGAGGCCAGCCGGCAGCCATCAGAAACGCCGGCCAGTACACGGCGTGAAAGCGCAGAATTTCTTTACCGATCAAGTGAAGATCAGCAGGCCAACGATCTTCCCCCGCCACGGCGCTGATGTACGTGGTCAAGGCGTCGAACCAGACATAGAACACATGACTAGGGTCGGCTTCGACAGGAATGCCCCATTTGATGCTTGTGCGAGTGATAGACAGGTCAGCCAGGCCTCCCTTTACAAAGGCAAGCACCTCGTTACGACGGATCTCGGGCCCAATAAAATCCGGATTTTCCTCGTAGAGGGCCAGCAGACGATCGGTGAAAGCTGAGAGCTTGAAAAAGTAATTTTCTTCGGTTACCTCTTCGTATGGCTTACCGGTTTCCGGGTCCACATCGCCCGGCTTGGCGTCGTTCACAAAGGCTTCGCTCACTACGGCGTACATCCCGGTATAGCTGCCTTTGTAGATGTAGCCATTTGCGCGACACGCTTCGAACAGTTCGTTCACGAGCTTGGCATGTTCGGGCGATGTAGTGCGCTGAAATCGATCGATGCGAAGGTCCAGCTTCTGCCACTGCGCGCGGAACTCGTTGGAAATGAGATCTACGAACGCTCGAGGAGTTTTGCCTTGCGCCTGAGCCGCTCGCTCCACCTTCGTCCCGTGTTCATCGGTGCCGCTGGTGAGAACAACATCGAGGCCCTTCATGCGCTGCAGACGTGCAATAGTCTCTGCAGCGATCGTCGTATAAGCGTGTCCGATATGAGGCGCCGCATTCACATAATAAATGGGCGTTGTGAGGTAGTACTGTCCCTGCTTCATTTCCACTCGGCTGCTTCGGTTACGACCGGAGATGCTGGAAGGCGTGTGTGGCCTGTGAAATCACCTCGCGCAGAGGCACTTGATGATCTTCGGCAATGCGACGACAGTCGTCATACTCCGGCGCAAAGCTGCCCCCATCAGTAAACTTTACGCGAATGCGCCCGTGTTCAGTCTCCACCTCTTCAACGTTGCGGGCCAGCACCCGGCGTTGCGCGTCGAAGATACGAATGCCCAGCGTAGACGTCTCGGCAAACAAAATTTGGGAAAGCGTGTCCACGTGGCCGGGGCCACAGATGACCGAGAGTTGCGATCCGGGACGATTCTTCTTCATCTGAACAGGGGTCAGCGTAACATCCAGCGCGCCTGCCTTCAGTAATCGTTCCATGGCGTAACCCAGCACCTGGGGCGTAGAGTCGTCGATATTGGCTTCTAATACTGAAATGGTTGTGGATTCCACGGCCGAGGTCTGCTCGCCAATCAGCACGCGCAGAACATTGGCTTGCATCGGGAAATCTTTGTCCCCGGCGCCAAAGCCCTGGGCAAGCAGCCGGATGGGCGGCAGCTTTCCAAAATCTTTCGCAAGCGTGCTGACCAGAGCGGCTCCGGTTGGGGTGGTTAGTTCGGTTTCCGGACCCGAAGAGTACACCGGCCGGTTTAGCAATAAGGTCGTGGTGGCCGGCGCGGGCACAGGTAGCAGGCCATGCTCGGTATGAACTGTGCCGCTACCCACATTAATGCGTGAACTGTAGACGGCGTCAATCCCAAGCAGATCAAGCGCGACACATGCGCCGACAATATCGCAAATCGAATCGATCGCACCAACCTCATGGAAATGAACCTTCTCAATCGGCACTGCATGGGATTGCGCTTCCGCTTCACCTAATCGGCGAAATACGGCTAGTGCATTGCCGCGACTCCTATCGGACAGCGCACCGGCTTCGATGATTTTTTCAATATGTGGCAAATGGCGATGTTTCTTTTCTGCTGGCGCGTCAACCGAGAACTTGGAAGCCGAGATACCGTGCCGCTTTGTCTTCTCAAGTCGAAAGCTCGCCCCCAGGTTTAAGCTGTGTAGCGCCGTTTGCAGACCATCCCAGGACGCGCCCGCGTCCAGCAATGCGCCCACTGTCATATCACCGCTGATCCCGGAAAACGCATCGAAGTAGCAAAGTTTCATGGAGAGGAGAACCTTCAGTTTAACGGGGGAGCCTCCTCGAGACATCTCCTGGCTGCCGCAATGCTGCGACTCGACTTCTAAGACGGTTCACCTTGTTGAAGCGCGATGCAGGTGGCGCGCCAGACGGTAGCGGCAAGACAGACTCTCGTCGATCAAATCGCCGCGCTATCCGGGGCCAAGCTCAAGTCCGAACTTGACGTCAGCTTCGTACAACTGAACTTATCGCAAGCAAAACTCCTTGAACTCGATGCTCAGGGAAATTTGGATGCGGCTAAAGCAGCCCTGACGGCCGTTCTTGGCTCCGACCGGCCCATGGACTATCAGCTAGTTGAGGATACGGG
>CALMAV010000477.1:7829-10057 GCA_937859895.1 uncultured Bryobacterales bacterium
TCTCCCTTCCGTCCTTCCCAGCGTCGACCAGTACCTTGCTGACGCTTTGCACAGCCGACCCGATTTGCGGTCCTTGCAACTCTCCGAACAGGCTTGGCAGAAGTTTAGTTTGGCTCAACGCGAACAGCTACTACCCACAGTGAGCGCACAAGGGGTGGTCGGATACACTCCTTACGGCTCTAGTCAGTTCTTTACCAGCAGTTGGTACGGCGCTGGCGGCGTAAATGTCAGCCTGCCAATCTTCAACGGATTCCGCCTCACGGCAGAAGCCACTGAAGCTGCTTTGCAGGCTAGTGCTCAATCCGAGCGTACTCGTGATCTGCGCAACCAAGTCGTCCGGGATGTCCGCACGGCGTGGCTGAATGCTAATGCTCAGCAACAACGCGTAGCTGTTACAAGCGAGCTTGTGCAACAGGCAAATCTGGCCTTTAGCCTGGCGCAAACACGGTATCAACTAGGCCTGAGTTCAATTGTCGAACTTAGTCAGGCCCAGCTGCAGCAGACCCAGGCTGCCATTGACAATGCGAACGCCCGCTCTCAGTTCGGCTTGGCTTATGCAACTCTGCAATTTCAAACCGGGACTCCGCGCTAGAGGAACAGGGAAGCTACGGCTTAATGGCTTTAGGCTTTGGCATGGCATCAAGGACCTCTACTGCCTTAGTACGCCCGCCGTGCTCTTTCACAATCTTGCTGAAGTAGATAACGCCCTGGCGATCTATGAGGAACGTTGAAGGGTAAGCCGTTTCCTTTGGAGCGTCCCAGCGTAGACCATATTGATTGGTGAACTCGTAGCCAGGATCGAGCACCAGGTCCATGTTATCGGGAAGCTTCTTATTAGCAAGAAACTCTTTGCCTTTGCTATTGAGATCTTGTGGCGGGCCAGGATAAACCATAATCACGTGCGCACCGGCCTCGGCAAAGCTCCCCGCGTTTTCTATAAAATTTTGAACCTGCTGGTTGCAATACGGGCACTGATAACCCGGGTACCCTCGGAGCACGACTAACACGACTGGACCCTTAGCCATCTCCTCCGAAAGATGCACGGGTTTCCCCTCGACAGTGGAAAGGGTGAAGTCCGGAGCTTTCTCGCCAACGGTGGGCGGAGCTGCCGCCTGCAACGAAATCGCAGCGAGCATTCCTAATAAAGGCAACCAATTACGCAAATCTCTACCTCGCTCAAAAGATTGACCGCATAGCGGTCTGGCTTTGATTCGTCAGTAGAGCACGCCAAGTTACGCAGTGTTGCCTTTTATATCGATTGTCGGGGCATTGTCTTGCCTCGAGCTCGCTGAGAACGGAAACCAGATCAAAGGAGCCGGCGTTTATTGCGACGTCCTCTCCCCTGCTACGACCAGCGCAGGCCCTTCCTATCTTCCGAATCTCTTAAGTAGAGTTGGTCTTGTGGCTGATGTTAACTGCGGGTTGGGAATATTCCTTGAAGCGCGATTACATAGTTCAGCGCCAGATAAGGTGCGCGATTCTCGTGACCCTGATTGCCGCCGGCCATCGAGCTGGTGCCGCCACCCATTTGGGCATTCGACGAAGCGGTGTAAACGCCGGGCGACTGCTTACCCAAAAAATTGTTAACCGGATTCTCTTCAAGGCCGGGGGCACTGTTGCAGGCCAAACCGAAAATATGAACGTGAGCAGGCATTTCCGGAGTAGTCAATGTTACTGTCTCAACACCGCCTTTAGCGCCGACGCTGTAGCTTTGTAGCCCTGGGCCCTGACCGAAGTGAATGGGGGCGCGGGCACGCAAGTCCGGCAACCCGGAAGTACTCACTCCGTTCCTGCCGAAGCTGGTTCCAAGAATGGCGAATAGCGCGCTGTTTTGCGAAACGGGTAATAGCTGCCCGTTGCAAAATGCCCACCCAGCAGGGGCAAAGTTGCCTGCAAATAACATAATTTGTCCTAAGTATGAATCGTTCATGAGGAGTAATTGATAAGTTTATTGGCAGGCGAGGGCCAGCTTAAGTCGTGTGGAAGCGACCGCTGTTCCCGATACGGCGTAGTCAATGAGATCAGTGGGAGCAAGACTCACTCCGATGCTTGAAGCCGTGGTCGCCGTTCCGGAGAGGTTTACCGTATACACGTCGGAGCCGTTCTGGCGAAGCGTAATTGCCAGCGAGACTGCTTGATCCGTGCGTGCGTACAGCGTACTAGCGGTGCAGCTCGCGCCCGCAAGCTGTTGCGGGGTAGCCTCAGTGCTGATTAGGCCCGCCACGATC
>CALMAV010000478.1 GCA_937859895.1 uncultured Bryobacterales bacterium
CGGTCCATTCGTCAATTTAGCTTCTGGCCCTGACCAAGTCCGACGCTGACGCATGATGGCAACACCGGCCAAGGGATCTACTGCTCGAATCAGTACGCAGCCAGGCACTTCCTCCCGGTCGGCAACCACATTCAAGCATTCGTGCACACCGTAAATGCAGTAGACGTAAGCGCGTCCGGGCGGGCCAAAAAGGACTTGGGTTCGTTTCGTTATGCCACGGGCTGAATGCGCTGCCAGATCGTCCACATCCAGATACGCTTCCGTTTCCACGATGGCGCCTGCAGTTTCGCCATGGATTAACACGCAGCCCAGCAGATCCGGCGCTAGCGCCTGCGCAGGAATTGCAAAGTCTTCCTCGCGCAAAGGGTCGGTGAGCTGCATCAGCTCTTGAATTGAGTACTGCAATTTAAGCTAGAACGGTAACACGCCTCATGAGACTCTTCACTGGCATCAGCTTGCCGGAAGCCACTCTGCTGAAAATTGACCGAGTACTACGCGACCTTCGTCCGCTGGCCAAGGCACGCTGGAGTCCGGTCCATAATCTTCACATCACGGTCAAGTTCATCGGTGAATTTCCAGAAGAGCGCTTGCCGGAGCTGATTGCCGCTCTGCAAGCTGTCCGGTCAGAGCCGTTTGAGATACGAATCGGGAGCTTCGGCTGGTTCCCGGGCGTGTTGTGGGCAGGCGTTGATGCCGGAGACAAACTTATCTCACTTGCAGGGCAAACGGACTCGGCGCTGGAGCCAATCGGCGTTGAGCGTGAAAAACGGCCGTATACAGCGCACCTAACTCTAGCCCGGACAAAAGCTCCCATCGCATTGGCTGCGCTTCGCCGCGAGATCGACACACTCCGCGACGTGGAGATCGATGCCTTCCCTGCCTCCAGTTTTCACCTGTACCGTTCACAGGCTGGCGTCTATACCCGTCTACAGACCTTTCCACTTGAGTAATATCGTTGGAGTGCCGCTGAGCCTGCTTTCCATCCTTGTTGCTTATCTTGTTGGTGGGTTGCCTTTTGGATACTGGTTTGTCCGGTTGCGATCCGGGAAGGATATCCGCAGCGTGGGAAGCGGAAACACCGGGGCAACCAATGTACAGCGCACACTTGGCACCAAGGCAGGCCTGATCGTTCTCGGGCTCGACATTCTGAAGGGCACATTGGCGGTTTTCCTGGCCGACCGCGTATTTGCCTGTGATTCAACAGGAATCGCGCTCAGTGCTTTTGCCGTGCTACTGGGACACTGCTTCCCGATCTTCCTGAAGCTCAAAGGCGGGAAAGCGGTAGCTTGTTTCATTGGCGTGTTCCTCTACCTTGCGCCGCTCGCCTTTTTCGTCATCACCGTGCTGTTTGTAGCCGCAGTGGCGATGAGTAAACACATTTCGCTGGGCTCTATTCTTGGCGCGGCGGCTTTCCCCTTCGTGTACTGGTTTCTCAATCACCCACCCGTCCCTCTGTTCATATCGGCCGTAGCCTGCGGGTGCCTGATCATCTATCGGCATAGCGCCAACATTGAGCGCCTGCGCAAGGGTGAGGAGCGGGTATTCTCTTTTAAGACCAGTCGCGCTTAGCCATGCCAACGCTTTGCATACTGGGTGCAGGTAGTTGGGGTACGGCGCTTGCTATTGCCCTCCACTCGCGCTTCGATGCGATTCAGCTGTGGACCAGGGCAGCCGAACAGGCGGCAACTTGTCAGCAAACGCGAGAAAATCTCCGCTATCTTCCGGGCTTCTCACTGCCGGAGAACATTCAGGTTTCGTGTGATCTCGCGCGTGTTCTTCGAGGTGCCGACATTGTTCTGGTAGTCACTCCGTCCAGTCACCTGCGGGAGGTACTGCGGGCGGCGCAACCATTCCTTTCTCCACGCTGCGCTCTGGTGTCCGCCAGTAAAGGCTTAGAACAAGAGACACACTGCCGCCTCTCTCAGGTGCTGGGCCAAGAGTTAGGCGAACCGCGACGGCCGATCGCCGTGCTGTCGGGCCCAACCTTTGCGCGCGAAGTTGCGGCCGGTGAACCAGCGGCCATGGTGATTGCAGCCGAAGCGCAGTCCTTTGCCGATGAGATGCAGCGGGCCTTATCAACTTCGACGATGCGCCTTTACACCAGCCAGGATGTGATCGGAGTGGAGTTCGGCGCCGCCTTAAAAAACGTGATTGCAATTGGAGCTGGTATATGCCAAGGCCTCGGCTTAGGCAGCAACAGTTTAGCGGCGCTGATCAGCCGGGGTTTGGCCGAGATCTCGCGCCTGGCGCTGGCCAAAGGCGGACGGCAACGAACCCTTAGCGGACTGGCCGGCCTGGGCGACTTGGTGCTGACGGCAACCGGTGATCTCTCGCGCAACCGCCGGGTCGGGATAGAACTGGGCAAGGGTGAGCGTCTCGAAGTCATCCTCGCTCGCATGACCATGGTGGCAGAAGGGGTGGGCACGTGTCGTGCGGCTTACGAGCTAAGTCGCCAGGAGAACGTTGAAATGCCCATTGTCCACGAGATGTATCAGGTGCTTTATCAATCGAAAGATCCGCGAACGGCGATCCGGCACTTGATGGATCGGCCGCTTACCAACGAATAGAGATTCATAACCAATCAAGAGGTAGAGTTGGCGGCGCTGAATGTAGCGAAATCGGCAATGATGCAGGCAGCTTTTGAGCCGGTTCGGGAAAAGAGGCCCCGCGGGGCGCGGTAAAGCCGTGAGCCAGTGTCAATTTGCTAAGCAGCGGCCGGCGTTCGCTCAAGCTGAGCAGCCAGTTCCCCGGCGATCCCAAACACCGTAACTGGAAGCTGAACGTACACTCAAGTAGGTCGGAGCTACAAACGCAGGCACTTCTGCCAGAGCACCCGTCGGAAGGCTGCCTCACGCTAAGCTATGCCCCGGAGAATGAACGAACTTCCGCGGCTGAGGCACTGTTCCTTAGTTTACGCAAGTAGCGTTGGCTTCTCGTCGCTTTTAGCGTCGTAGTTCAAGCCATTTCTCTCGAAGCGGCCTAGCTGGAAGTTTCAAAGTGTTTATGTTGCTTGATATGCTTCAACCAGCAGTAGATGTGTCCCCGATGTCATTCTTCTGAGATCAGCCGATCCCGATCCTGGCGCGTTCGCGACCTGGTCATGAAATTATGGGGCATGAAGCCGGTGCGTTGCCAGCAGTGCCGAAGCAGATTTTATCTACCCGGGCAGGCTTACCAGAGGATTGATGCCGACCGGAAATGGCTGCATGCGGTGCAGGGGGAAAAGCCCGCACACCGTCATCCTCGTTCGGAGCGATAGGAAGCGTCGCCCCCTTCGGAAAGAGAAAGCCTGAGAAAAATCGCGTCCGGGGTAGGAGTCGTAGCGTACGGAGCTACTTCGGTGAACCCCATTGCGCGATACATACCCAGTGCATCACTCATTGAGCGCAACGTATCGGCAAAGATCTGGTGATAGCCGATGCGGCGAGCCTCCTCGATGAGACTCTGAAGAAGAAATTTTCCAATGCCTAAGCCGCGATGAGTCGGACGAACATAGAGTCGCTTAGCTTCGCAGGCTTTGTCGCGAATGGGACGTAGAGCAGCGGTTCCAACGTTCTCACCACCGTAAACGGCAAGCAACAGTTGTCCGCGCGGCGGAGTGTAAACGCCGGGCAATGTGCGGAGTTCGTCAGCAAAGTTTTGAAAGTCGGACGCGAGGCCGAGCGAATGCCAATACTCGCGCCAAAGTTTTTGGACTTCTGCAATATTGTGCTCAGACGCAGTAACAATCGCAGGACTGTTAGATCTGGACTGGGGGACAGTGCCCGGAAGTAAGGACAAGCGTTGCGAATAGTTTATAGCAGTTGTGGCAACGTACCGCTTCGCACAACATGTTCAGGCACCCGAATTTCGAAAACTTTCCCTTACTGAACATGGCGGTCAAGATCGATCGGTCCGGCGAAGGGCAGGCTTTGCCGTACGCGCTCTCGACCGGTCCAACGTAAGGTTGTCTTTGATGAGATGCTCCGTTCAACCCTTACCGGCCCCGAGCCCCCAGCTCGTTTTCGCCATGGCTCTATGGTCATCGCTATACTTTTTTCATGCTGCAGACCACAGAGAGCATCTGGTACAACGGCCGATTAATCCCCTGGGACGATGCCAAGATTCATGTCCTTTCTCACGTGGTGAGTTATGGGAGTTCAGTTTTTGAGGGCGTTCGCACCTACATAACCGAGCAAGGTCCTGCTTTGTTCCGTGCCAAAGAACACGCGCAGCGGCTGCTGGATTCGGCCAAGATCTATCGCATGGATTTGCCATACAGCCGCAATCAGCTGATCGATGCCATGCTCGAAGTAATTCGCGCTAATAAGCTCGATTCATGCTATCTCCGTCCCATTGTGCTGCGCGGTTACGGCGATATGGGCGTGCTGCCGCAGAACAACCCGATTGAGACTTACATTGCAGCCTTTCCTTGGGGCCGCTATTTAGGCGATGAAGGTTTGGCAGGCGGAGTGGATGTCTGTGTATCCTCGTGGAATCGCATTTCTCCTAATACTCTGCCGGCGCTCGCCAAAGCCGGCGCCAACTATATGAACTCGCAGCTGATTCGGATGGAAGCAGCAGCGAATGGATATGCCGAAGGCATTGCTCTGGACGATTCCGGCTATGTCAGTGAAGGCTCGGGCGAGAATCTGTTTGTGGTTCGTGGCGGAAAGCTACTCACTCCGCCGTTAGGAGCTTCTGTTCTCCCCGGCATCACGCGCGATACCATTGTGCAGGTTGCACAACAGCTTGCCATTCCGATCGTGGAAACTATTATTCCGCGCGAACTGCTCTACATAGCCGATGAACTCTTCTTTACCGGTACCGCGGTTGAGGTAACTCCCATCCGTTCAGTAGATCGAATTACAGTAGGCAACGGACGCCGCGGACCCATTACTGAGCAGATACAGTCCAGATACTTTGAGATCGTGAAAGGCGAGGCAGCCGATCAATTCGGATGGCTGACGTATGTTAATGAGGTACCGGAGCCGGTAAACGTATAGCTCTAGCGAGCTTCAGAAATGCCAGGGCAGGACTCCCAATACCGTGCAGTGGACAATGCCGGATATAGGCTGCCCACCCTGGCGCTTGAGGGGTCATGCACTACCCCTCAAACTCCTCGTGCTTCGGCGAACGCTCAGCCAACAGTTACCTCCCCCGAGATTTCTGCCTGCCTTCCGTCCGCCGAATCTAATTAGGTTGTATCGCAAATGACGAACTTCACCTAACAAAACGTAGGGTGCGTCCATCCCTTTTCAACACGTTTAAAGGGTTGCTGCTGCAGTAACTTAGCGGCTCTTCCCTGTGCATAAGTTGTGTAAACCTGAAGGATCAATTATTGTGTCGGTATTCACTACCTCTTCCTCTCAAAAAAGCTCCGTGTTGGGGTGTGTTCCTGGAACCTCTTCTGTCTTGCAGATTGAGTTTACCGACATTCTGACGAACGTGGACGAGCTACTGCGCCCACCACTGGTCAGCAGCTATGTTGCGCCAGGCTTCATTGACCTGCAGGTAAATGGCTTTGCCGGTGTCGACTATAACGACCCTGGGGCAGGGTGCGAGGAAGTTGCGCGGTCCATTCGCGTGATGTTTCAAACTGGCGTTACGCGATTTTTTCCGACTGTGATTACCGGCAGCCACGAAAGCATGCTGGCTTCGATTCGTAATCTGGCGTCCTGCAAAGCGGAACTTCTCCGCTCGGGGCAAGCCGAAGGAGTTGCCATGGAGGCCCTGCATATTGAGGGTCCGCATATCAGCGCTGAAACCGGCCCACGCGGTGCGCATCCTGTCGAGCACGTTAGGCCACCGGACTTTGACGAATTTCTTCGCTGGCAGGAGGAAGCGGATGGAATGATTCGGCTCGTGACATTTTCGCCGGAATGGGATGAATCGCCCTCTTATGTGAGGAATCTGATTCGCTCTGGCGTTGTCGCAAGTATTGGGCATACGAAAGCGAGCGGTGAGCAGATCGCGGCGGCGGTAGATGCGGGCGCTACTATGTCGACGCACTTGGGCAATGCTGCCCACCCAACTCTGCCCAAGACACAGAACTATCTGCTCGATCAAATGGTTGAGGATCGGCTCAGCGCCTGCTTCATTCTTGATGGGATCCACATACCAGGGCCGTTCTTTCGCATGGCCGCCCGAGCTAAAGGCGTAGAGCGGTCTGTGCTCGTGACCGATGCCGTCATGCCGGCCATGTGCGAGCCGGGCCCGTATCGATTGGGACAGATCGACGTGGAACTTCGCCCGGATGGCAGCGTGGTTCTACAAGGAGGCGAGCGACTGGCAGGGTCGGCCTTACGAATGGATCAGGCTATCGGCAACGCGGTGCGCCTGGGTCGGTTGTCACTGCGCGAAGCTGTGGCAATGGCGACCGTGAACGCCGCTCGTGTAGGACGAATCGCCGGTCGTCAGCGTGGCTTATCACCGGGAGAAAAAGGCGACTTAGTCCGTTATGAGTGGAGCGAGAGCTTTTCGAAGCTGCGGGTCCTCCAGACGGTAGTGGCCGGCCAAACTGTTTATGAGTGCCTATAACGCACTTTGGCGATGATCTTGGAAAAGAGATTGTCAGGAGTGAAAACCAAGTTGACAGCTCGGATTCTATTGGCCGCTTGGCTCGTAGTTACTGCGGTAGCGCGTCAGCTGCCTATCAGCGAGCAGGTATAACTTCGGCATTCACCAATCATGGCCATATACAAATGCTTCCAATATCCCCGAAAAGGGTCGGAGGTAAGAATGAAGATCCCGATATTGCTGAGTGGCTTGAGACCGGGCCCGTCCTCCGCGCACACAAGCCGATTCATGTGCAGCGGCGCGAGCACGATGCTTTCATCGATAAGGTTAAGCCGCCAATTGGTTGCATCGAGCATATCGCGTGGATGGCCCGCACGGCACAATGCAATCCGCGTTTATTATCCGTCGAATGCTACATCCGAAGGTGGCAGCGCGCTATCTACATGCACGGGGGCGGCTTTATCGTAGGGTCGCTCGATCAGTTCGACACTGCAATGCGCCGGTTGTGTGAAGGAAGCGATGCGCAGGTTTATTCAGTTGACTACAAGCTGACGCGAGAATACCGGTGGCCAGTCCAAATTGAGGAGGGCGAGTCCATGGTTCGCTGGCTACCCGACCACGCGGCCGAGCGGGGCGTCGATCCTAGTCGCATCGCGTTAGGCTTCGAGTGCATGGTCATCTAAATGATGCGTCCACATTGCCATTCGAGTCTCACCGGCATCTCGAACCTAAGAGCTTTCCTTTAGCTTCGAATTATCAAGGTCGCTGGTTCTGGATTTCTAAAGCTTTTCCGACCCGCCTCGCATACTTTCTCAGCTCTGAGCATCTAGGGTATAGGCCTGGGAGAAGTTCTGCCCTGGTTCGCGATACTGATTGGAGAAGACATGGCATTTACACTCCCACCTTTACCTTATGCTCCGGACGCCTTGGAGCCACATATCGACAAAGCCACCATGGAGCTACACCACGACAAGCACCATGCGACCTATGTCACAAACGTCAACAAAGCCTTGGAGAGCGCTCCTGAACTGCAGAGCAAGACTATCGAGGAGCTAGTCACCGGGATTAACTCTGTCCCTGAGAGCATACGCACGGCGGTTCGGAACAACGGAGGTGGCCATGCTAACCATTCATTGTTTTGGACTCTGATGTCCCCAACCGGCGGTGGAGCTCCAGTAGGTGAGGCGGAAAGCGTCATTACCTCCACCTTCGGCAGCTTCGATGCCTTTAAAGAAAAGTTCAATGCAGCCGCCACATCACGCTTTGGCTCCGGCTGGGCCTGGCTGGTAAAGGACAGCACCGGCAAATTCGAGATTACCTCCACCGCTAACCAGGACAATCCACTGA
>CALMAV010000479.1:0-3524 GCA_937859895.1 uncultured Bryobacterales bacterium
ACCAATATCGAGCGCAGTGGCCCGCCGTCCAGTTGAACTTCTACCAAAAGGGGGCGACGGAACTGGCCGCTGCGCTCCGAGACAGGCAAATCGACGTGGCCTTCACATGTCCATTGCGCGCCGAAGGTTTAGATCTGACGCAGAACCTCCTGGAAAGCGAAAGAATGGTCCTGGTTGTTCCTGTTTCACACCCTTCCGCCCGTCGGCAAACAGTCTCCTTATGTTCTCTCCAAGACAGGCCGCTTATTGTGGCCTCGCACGGCTTGGTGGCCCACCCTTTTGAGAACACGCTGAACGAGGCTTGCCGCCAGGAGGGCTTCTCCCCGCGCATCGTCCAGATGTGCCCGGAGTATGTCTTGGCCTTAAACCTCGTCACCGCCGGAGTGGGTCTCACCTTTGTTCCGGAGTACATGGCAAACATACGCTCCGATGCGCTTTGTTCGCTTGCTGTCCGGGCGCAGACGCCGCTGACGGTGGAACTGTTCTTTGTCAAGCGCGCTCGCGAAGACTCGCCCCTGATCGAAAACTTGAAGAAGGTTGCGGTCAGCGCCTTCGCCAAGCCGAAGGGTCATGCGCAAACCCTGGCTCTCGCCGGTAGCGTGCCCCAGTCCTGACATAAGCAGAAGCTTATCAATCAGGCCGCCTTTTCGTATTAGACAAAAGGATCTCCTCCATTCGATCTTGTAGAAAGACGCCCTGTTCCATGAGCTTTTCTGGTCGGCCCTAATCGGCAAACGGGCAGGCCGGCCCAGCAACGGGCGAAGTTATGTGCGGGACTGGTCCGGCTGTTCTCTAAGCCGCTTTCTTCTGAAAACATGAGTTGCGCATCTCTCTAGAACACGCATGATCGACACCAAAACAGATGTCTCGTCGGTAACTCACCACAAAGGCGAAGTCCAGGGAGTTCGGCTGCACTACGTCCGAGCTGGGGCTGGAGAACCGTTGGTCCTGCTGCACGGCTTTCCCCAAACCTGCTACGCCTGGCGAAAGATCATTCCCGCTTTGTCCGAGCAGTTCACTGTGATTGCCCCCGACCTGCGCGGCTGCGGCGACTCGGACCGGCCAACTGACGGCTATGACAAACGTACGGTCGCCGAGGACATTCATCAGCTCGCCAAGCTGCTGAAACTGGGGCCGATTCACCTGGTCGGTCACGACGTGGGAATGATGGTTGCCTATGCTTATGCCGCCGCGCACCCCACGGAAGTTAAGCAACTAGTGCTGATGGAGGCGGCCCTTCCAGGTCTGGGGTTAGAAGAGATGTACGATGCAGCCAAGTATCCGCGGATGTATCATCTTCCCTTGTTCGAAGCGCCGAACAGACTCGCCGAAGCGTTCATCACAGGCCGGGAAATGGTGTTTGTTTCGCACTTTATGCGTGAGCAAACCTATGATCCTACCGGCCCGGAGGAAGGGGCGCTGGAAGAGTATGCCCGTCGACTAGCGGCTCCTGGAGCACTATCCGGGGGCATCGGCTATTTCCGTGCGCACTGGATCGATGCCGCCCACAGCCGGGAAGCAGCTCGGACAAAGCTGCCGATGCCGGTGCTGACTATCGGCGGCACCGCCAGTTTTGGAGCCAACCTTGAAAAACAAGTCAAGCCTCTGGGCGACAACGTACGCAGCGTGATGATCGAAGAGTGTGGGCACTATCTGGCCGAGGAGAAGCCCGAGCAGGTGACGAAAGAGTTGCTGCTGTTCTTTCAGAAAGAAAAAAGGGGATAAGGCTCATGTCGAGTACTTTGGGAGTCGGAATCATTGGCGCGAGTGCCGAGCGTGGGTGGGCGAAAGACTCGCATATTCCCGCAGTTCAAAAGCTGGGGGGACTGGAACTGACAGCAGTTGCTACGAACGAGCAGAAATCGGCCGATGCAGCAGCGCAATTGTTTGGCGCGAAGGCAGCTTACGGCAGGGCAGAGGATCTGATCCGAGATCCCAATGTGAATCTTGTGACGGTGGCCGTCAAAGTTCCCGATCACCGTGAGCTGGTTCTAAGCGCTTTAGCAGCGGGCAAGCACGTGTACTGCGAGTGGCCGCTGGGTCGCAACATAGCCGAGGCCGAAGAACTGGCGGAAGCCGCTCAAATCGCCGGAGTTCACGCGGCCATCGGCCTGCAAACACGAAAGAACCCCGCCGCGGAACGAGCCCGCGAACTGGTCGTCTCCGGCGCAATCGGGCGTCCGCTCAGTGCGCGCCTTTATTCCGGCACTGCCGCCTTTGCGCCGAAGATCACAGCGGCAGATACTTATCTGGAACAGCCTGAGAACGGCGCCACCCTCGTCAGTATTCACGGCGGTCATGCGCTGGATCTAGCTCTCGCGCTGCTAGGTTCTTTGGACAAACTCAAAGCGCTCGCCACCACTCAGTTCCGTGAGATTCAAGTCGGCGATGACCAACGGCAGATGCGGTCCATCCCTGACCACCTTCTCGTGCTGGCGCAGTTCGCGAATGGAGCCGCGCTGTCGGTCGAGGTGGCCGGAGGCAGGCCGCCTAAAGCAACTCCATTCCGCCTGGAGGTAACGGGCGAAAATGGCAATCTCGCTTTAGACGGCGGCGCGCCCCGAGGTTTTCAATCGAGTCGGCTGCGTCTCTCACTCAACGAAGACCCGCAGCCCGTTGATGAGGGCGAGGCCGCCACTATGCCGGATACTGCTGCCAATGTCGCACTCGTATACGCGGCGCTCCGTGACGACATCCGTCATGGCACAGTAACAACCCCGGACTTCGCGCATGCAGTAGGCCTACAGCGGCTTATGGATGACCTGGTATCGTTATCCCGAACGGGTCTAAACCCGGTTTCTTACCTATTTGATTAACAGCGGAGTTTCGAAACGCGTGTTGCCCTTTCCGGTCTTCCCTCCTTTAGCTGGCCTGGAGAATCCTCGCGATCTGACGGAAAAGGTCCTGTGCAACTGAACATCTCAGTTGCACAGGACCCAGCCCTCACCTTTGCAGAGTAATCAGACTGTGTGAATGATGTCAAAGCGATCCAGGTTCATCACCTTGTGCCAGACAGTCACAAAGTCTTTGACGAATTTTGGTTCCGAGTCTGAGCACGCATACACCTCCGACACCGCTCTGAGCTGCGCGTTGGAACCAAAGATCAGGTCGGCCCGCGTCGCTTCCCACTTAGGCAAGCCCGTCTTGCGCTCGCTGCCCTGAAAAGTATCCTGCCCATCGCTCGTCGCCTTCCAGGCATACTTCATGTCCAGGAGATTGACGAAGAAGTCGTTGCTTAGCGTTTCCGGACGATCTGTGAAGACTCCAAATTTCGTACCGCCGTAGTTGATGTTTAAGACCCGCAAGCCGCCAATCAGCACCGCTAGTTCTGGCCCGGTCAGCCGCAACTGTTGCGCTTTGTCCAGCAGCGCCACCTCAGCCGGCTCAGAATCTTTGTAACCGTAGGAACGGAAGCCGTCCACCTTAGGCTCAAGCGGCTCGAAAGATTCGGCGTCTGTCTGCTCTTGCGATGCGTCCGTGCGTCCCGGTGTAAACGGAACTGCTACGTCGACGCCAGCGTTCTT